>NZ_CP173357.1:3715000-4015000 GCF_047456275.1 Acetobacterium carbinolicum | reverse complement strand
CTCAATAAATTGGCGGCTCTGTTAATCCTAAACAGTGCTGACTATTTTCCGATATTTACAGAAGGACCGATGCAGGCGATGTTATACTTGGATTTAGGCAAGGGTGGAAATTATATTGCACATATATTCTTTGGTCTCTGGTTATTGCCTCTTGGGTATCTAGTCTTTAAATCGAATTTTATACCTAGAATTTTAGGCATACTTTTAGCAATTGCCGGGGTTGGTTATTTAATTGATTTTTTTGTATTTTTCCTTTTGCCTGACTTTGAGTTAAAGATTACTCAATTTACGTTTTGGGGTGAAGTACTATTACTCATTTGGCTTTTAATTAAAGGGATAAAAGTGCAACCGGAAAAGAGGGTTACGGAATAAAAGCAACAGTAGGCACGAAATATGGATGTTTGCATGAAGTCGGTATTGTGCTTATAAAACCAGTGAACTGACCGATGAGGAAGCCGCCGCAGCACAGATTGCAAAATTTCTTAGGGCAGAAGTCACCGTCTGATAAAAGGAAGTTTCGTTTGTCATGTTAACGAATAGATGGTATATTAATAAAAAACACTCATGTTATGATTTCTTTTTTCCATCGTCGATAATTTCGATTTCTAAATAATCAAACCAAATCGATTCAATAAACTGGTCTTCATGAAAAGATGTTTTGGAAATCTGCCTAAGTTCTTTTGTGTTTTTGTCAAACCACATCGGTTTTTCCAAATCAAAGTCATGACAGATGATCTCTAAAGCAGCTTGGATTTTGTTATTAATATTCAAAGAGTTGTTATCAATTGCGATAACTTTTTCTTCCAGAAATTTATTGTGTTTCATGAGTTTTCCCCAAAGTCGAAACATGTTTTTTTACCTCTCGATCATCAATGTGTTATTACATCGGATAAGTTTTTAAAGGCCCTAGTAAAATGGACATATGTTGAGTATAAGGGGTGGAGCGGGAAATGTAAAGAAAATTGGCGTTTTTGATTTGGGAATGATGAGGTGTGGCAGACCTTGAGGAGACAAGTATGACAAGCTAAGCGCCCCCTTGTCAAGTGCATTTAGATAGAAAGTAAGAACAAAATTTTAATAAGCGTTTAAAATTGAGGTAACGGTTAAGTTATTTAAGGTGATAGAATGAAGATCGCAATTTGTGATGATGAGGTCAATTTTCAAAAGGTTTTACGGGAGAAACTTGAAGCGTATTATGGTATATTAGCGGTTGAAATCGAAGTATTCTCCTCCGGAATAGATTTTGTGGAACGATTTAAGGAATATCCGCTAGAATTTCAAATGATTTTTATGGATATTGAAATGCCGTATCAGGATGGCATAGAAACTTCCAAACGAATTAGAAAAATCAATCCGTCCATTCCGATTATCTTTTTAACAAGCCATACGGAACTTGCAATGGAAGGCTATGAAGTCGATGCCTTCCGTTTCCTTGATAAGCCATTGCGAATGGAAAGACTAATGAAGACGCTACAGGATTTTGACAACTTAAGGTTACTGGATAGCAAAATAGAATTACAGGATGGAGAAAGAACCAGGGTGGTAAACTGGGTGGATATCCAGTATGTCCAAAGTGAAAATGTATACATCAATGTGTACATGGAAGATGCCCGCTATTTAATCCGGAAAAAACTGAGTGATATGGAAGAACAAATGCCAAAGCAGCTGTTTTACAAGCCACATCGCAGTTATCTGATCAATCTGGGATTTGTCAAATCCTTTGATGGAAAGAAAATCATGATGAAAAATGGCAATGAAATCCCACTTGGCAGAGGGAAAAGGAGTGACTTTAAAATATCACTGATGAACTATTTACGTATATTGGGATGAGTTAGGTGAAGCTATGTTTGAAAAATTATATATGATAATAGGCAGCGCAGAACTGTTAATTTTATTCATCTTAATTGGAAAGTACATATATTTTGAACAGTTTTTTCATAATTTGCGCGCATGGTATTTCTTTTTTGGAACATTTTTGTTTAGTGAGTTTGTGTTCTGTTTTTTCGATAGTGAAGGCGAACTGCAAGTTGTCTTGCCCTTTCTATTTTTTTGTGTACTGGTTTTTCTTTCAAGAAGAAAACATAAGCTCAGGGGTTTGTTTTTAGTATTGCCAATTGCAGGCATGATATTTTCTACGATAATCATTCCCCTTTCTTTTTTGTATTTATTTTCACAGTCGATGAATTCCATTATTGATACCTATACCTTCTGGATGGGAATATTTGATATCATCTTCTGGATAAGCTTTATACTGTTTTTGTGGAAAGGAAAAAAATGGAGGCGGCGTTTTGATGAAGTTGTCAAAAATAGAACGTTATCCAACTGGGAAAGAAATTTAACCAACGCAACCGGTTTGTTGCTGTTAATATTTTCTGTTTTAGTTTTATCTGTGGATGAATTTAAAATCGCATCGCTCTATGCCAAAAGCTTTGTAGGTTTCGGAATGATCATGATCGCTTTTTTAGAAACGTCAATAATAGCAATGGTGATTCAGGGAAATAGTAAGACTTATTTCCAACAGGCAGCAATACTTAATGAACATTATCTAAAAGCACAATTAGAGCATTTTAAGACGTATCAGGAAACGCAAAGAGAGACGAGAAGAGTACACCACGATATGAAAAATCATATTGTTTGTTTATACAATCTAATTTTGGAGAAAAAATATGAAGAAACCAGTCAATACATTCTCGATTTAAATACACAGATACAGCAGATCGATAGAGAACTACACACTGGTAATGATATCGTGGATGCTATCGTAAATGAAAAGTTGACCAATGCCAAAAAGGATCAGATAGCGATTTCGATAGAGGGAAAACTGGGATATCTGACGATTGATGCCATTGACCTTTGCACCATATTTTCCAATGCCATTGACAATGCCGTGGAGTCGTTAAAAGACAGTTGCATTCCCGAGAAGGAAATACAGATACAGTTTAAAAAGCAGAATGCAATGCAGTTCCTGATGTTTCGCAACCCGGTGGAGCAAGGCGAGGCCGCCTTTTTCTTTTTAACAACAAAGAGGAATTGTATTAATCATGGCTTTGGTTTGGGCAATATAAGAATGGCAGTCGAAAAATATAAGGGGCATATGGAGTATTACTTGGAAAATGAGGGAGAACAGCGGTTTTTTGTGTTGGAGATCATTTTGTTTATGCAGCTTACAACAAAATCAAAACAGTTCACAACAAATGTGACATTAGAAAAAGCTCCGGAGTTATGATTGATACAAAACAGAGCAAAGGAGATCAAAATATTGAAAAATGTGATTGAAACAAATGAAGAGCAATGGGAAAAAAAAGCGATCAAAAAAAACACAAACAAGTTGGCCAGAGGTGTCCTTGTCTATGAACTGATGATGTTTTTGATTGTTATTATTGATATGATTCGAAGAGTCGTACCATATTTTACGAGTAATGATGCGAATATGGATTCTGCTTTTGATAAAATAGCGAGTGAGGCAATAAATAGTGGGACCTCAAGTATCATTGCGGTGTTCGTAGGTTTACTCTTTTTATTGTTTTATTTTCGAAACTGTGACTATCGGAAATTAATGTTTCATTCGCAAGAGAAAATGACCGGCGTATCATTTTTGGTAATACTAACGATTTTTATGTCTGCTCAGGCTATGTTTAGCTTGCTAGGTGCAGGAATTGAGGCTTCTCTCAACCAGTTTGGACTTAGCATTTTAGGCGAGATTGAGAGTGCATCCAGTAGTAGCAGCACGATATCGATGTTCTTATATGCTTCTTTTATTGGTCCGATTGCGGAAGAAATTATTTTTCGCGGTTTTGTCATGAGAGGGTTTCAAAAGTACGGAACCTATTATGCCATTTTTATGTCCGCAGTGATTTTCGGAGCGTTTCATGGTAATCTGATTCAAAGTATTTTTGCTACTCTGGTAGGTCTGATATTTGGCTATGTAGCCATGAACTATTCGATAAAATGGGCGATCCTGTTACATATTATTAATAATTTTATCTTTGGCGATTTGCTTTCCTTTCTGACTTCAAATTTAAATGAGTCCACGCAAGCCATTGTGTTTTATGTGATTGAAGGCATTTTCTTTATCAGCACTATCGCAATTATCGTAGTAAAAAGAAAAGAAATGAAGAAATTCATCAAAGCGATAAAGGTCAAGAAAGGTTTACTGGTAGTAACCTTTACTTCAATATGGCTATTAATTTTTTTCGCTTTTCAAATACTGCAAGGAATATCTGGAATCGAAAAGCTACCGGTTTAGAAAGTGGGGAGTGACGGGTATGCCAAACGAAAGGCTCTTACGGTTTAGCACTAAACGCCTGGTGCTTTTACTCATTTAGCATAATAAAAGGATGGTCAAACAATTTTTCCGCCGCATTCGCTTCGACCGGTTTACTAAATAGATACCCCTGAATATAATCACAGCCCCCTTGTTTTAACTGCAAGTATTGATCCCATTCTTCGATCCCTTCTGCCGTTATTTCTAGCTTTAAACTATGGGCGAGTGATATTAAACTATCCATGACGCGATTATTGGCAAGATTTAAAAACTTATCATTAATGGTCTTATCCAGTTTAACCTTGTCAACGGGAATATAGGTTAGGTAATTAAGAGAAGAATACCCGGTGCCAAAATCATCCAAAGCGATTCTAAACCCTTCTTCTTTTAATCCATGCAAAAAAGCCATTGTCTCACTATTGTTTTCAAGCAAAAAACTCTCGGTGATTTCAATCTCAATTAATTCCGGATTAATATTATTTAATTTTACCAGCTGCGTCAAGTAAATAATAAAATCGCGATCTCTTAACTGTTTATTAGAATAATTAATGGCAATGGTTTTTTCACCAAGCCCTTTGTTGCGCCAGTCCACAAATTGTTCGATGGCCGCTTTGGCAACCCACCTTCCAATACTGATAATCAGATTCGTTTCCTCCGCCACCGGAATAAACTGATCCGGCCTGAGGCTATGATCTTTTAAACGCAGTAATGCTTCAAAGCTATGAATTTTGCCGCTGTTTAAATCAATTTGCGGTTGATACAGGAGTTTAAACGCATTCTTTTTTAAGGCCTCTCTTAAAATCATTTCAATTTCAATTTTTTCGTTCATCACGTCTTTCATTTTACGATGATAAAACGCAAAACTATTTTTCCCATTATGCTTGACATGATACATGGCGGTATCAGCGTTCATAATGATCTGATTGATTTCATTACTGTCCTCCGGAAAACAGGTAATCCCCATGCTGATACTGACAAAGTTTGCTTTGCCATTTAAAACAAATGACGCTTCAAATGCATTTCGGATGCGATTGGCGTACTGCTCAATTTCACTTTTGCGGTTAACATTTTCGATCAAAACCAGAAATTCGTCGCCACCTAAACGTGAAACAAACAGTTTTTCATTTGAAATGTGCTGCAGTCGAAGGGCTATATCTTTCAGTAATTCATCCCCGTATACGTGGCCCTGGGTATCATTGATTCCTTTGAAATTATCAATATCAAATAGCAAAACAGCTCCTGATTCTCCTTTCATTAATACGTCCTGGAGTTTTTCTAAAAAGCTCATCCGATTGGGAAGCTGGGTTAAAAAATCATGCGTCGCCAGATAGGCAATATAGTCTTCCTGTTCTTTCATTTTTGTAGTATCCATCAAGATTCCATAAATCTGCGTTTTCCATCGATTTGCCATTTAAGACATCCATGACCAATTCACCGGAGATCCGCCCGAAAGCCTCATAGTCAACTAGTTTCCCACCTAGAATCCCGTCACCGATGCCTCCGATGCTGGTTCGGTATATGGGTATTTTGACATGATCTCGAAGTAGCTTATAACCATTATTTAAACTCAAATATGCCCCGGTTTTATCCTCACTCACACTTAAAAACAATAAAATCACATCATCCTCATAGGATTCCAGGATCGGTCCGAGTTCTTCAAAACGATATTCCGAGGCGTTTAGCACCGAGAAGCTCATATCTGGAAAGTCTGATTGCGTCATCAGAAATTGACCCTCATCGCCCTGTCCGGTAAGGGTCGCATCAACAATGCCGATCACCTTGGTGGCATCAGGATTAAAGGTCTTCGCGATTCTGATGGTTTCATCCATGGAAAACTTTTCCACCATACCAGTAAAAAGTGGAAGGGCGGCGGCTTTTTTTGCACGCTCCCAATCGTTGATACCAAAAAAAACGACGGGTATGTTGGGAAATAATTCATCGTGATAAGCCATCACAAATTCTAGGGCGTTATCATCGCCTACAATAATGGCTTCGTAGGGCGGTAAGTTTTTTAGCTTGTAGGATAAGTGCTCATAAAACAAACGCTTATTCTCTGCCGTATCAAATCTTTTTGTGTCCATGTATTCGATTTCAAGAATCACATCTTTTTCAAGGGCACTCTGGATCCCCTTTAGTTGCTGTGGTACCGATTCATAGCTCTCGCTGTAAGAGCTAATAAACAAAACATCTCGGTTGTCCTGGGCTGCTTTGGCTGATAAAGGAGAATAAATCAGGAAAAACACGCCAATCAAACCGAGAATCAGGATTATTTGATGTCTTTTACTATTTTTTATTTCCATGGTTTATTTCTCCTTGTCAGCTAATGTGTTGTGTTTCTACCCTTTAAAACCGCAAGTATTCTCTCTTTGATTATTCTATTTTTGTTTACCGGAAGGGGGATTCATTAGGCCAACCAAGGCGTTGACAATTTCCGGATCGAAATCTTTTCCTGAGAGGGTGATAATTTCGGCAATGGCTTCTTCCTGACTTTTTTTTATTCCAATCATTGGGTTGGTTAGGGTGTCATAGGTTTCAGCAATTGCGATTATCCGTGCCAAGAGTGGAATTTCTTCGTCCTTCAACCCTTTGGGATAACCCGAACCGTCCCAATGTTCATGGTGAGCAAGGACTGATTCTGCTAAATTAAGGGTTTCATCAAACATATTCAAAACCCGATACCCGACAACCGAATGTTCCTGAAAAGTCTTTTTTTCATCTTCGCCAAACTTCCGAGTCCTATTAAGCATTTGATCATCGAGAATAACCTTGCCAATATCATGGAGATAGCCGGCTTCCTTTAAGCGCTTAAGCTCTGACGGTGATAAATGAATGAATCGACCAATTTGTTCACAGAGTTGGCTGACATTCTCAGAATGGCTTTTCTCAATGGGGCTCCTATGATGAAGGGTTGCGATCACATTTTCGATCAGTTTGGCATTAACACCTTTCCGATTCATTGTTTTATTATGATACATGGCATCTTCGGCATTTTTAAGCATTTCATCAGTACTTTTTCCGGGACCGCTTTTGACATCGCATCCCAATGAAATGCTACCTTTTAAACCGACAATGTTTTCTTTAGAAAAACTCTTTCTTACCGCTCTCATCAGTTGGTAAACTTCTTCAGATTCGGTGTTTAAAAGCAGAATGGCAAATTCATCACCACCGATTCTGGCGATAATGTCCTTTTCCCGAAAGGTCTGCTTCATAATATTAGAAACACGCTTTAAAAGAATATCGCCAGCAGCATGACCAAAAATATCATTTGTTAGTTTTAGTCCATTGACATCGCCAAAAATCAAACCGATGGGAAAATTCTGCTGATTATCGAGATCTTTCAAAGATTTCTCAAAATAAATGCGATTATAGAGACCGGTAAGTGCATCATGATAATTTAAAAATTCAAGAGATGCATTCGATTCTTTCAATTCTTTTGTTCGTTTGTTTACCTTCATCTCCAGTTCATTAATCAGTGAATCGATGGTTTTTGCCATGGTGTTAAAGGCCGTGGCAATTTTGCCAATCTCATCATTTCGGGCAATGATGGCCCGTTTTGATAAGTCTCCATTTGTAAATTCGGCTGTTGATTCGATCAAATCATCCACTGGTTTAAAAGCCATTGCCGTCAATTTATAGAAGGCCAAACCAGATAAAATTAAGCCTAGTACAGTTAACCCAATGGTTAACTGAATGCTCTGAAAAATTCCGGTAGTAAAAATACTTTCAGGAATGGTCGTAACCACCAGCCAGTTTAAACCGTCTTTTTGATATTCGGTAATATAGGTTGCGACTCGATCTGTTTTGACATCAATGTGATCCTGCATGACTCCGGTATGCTTGTAACGGGCATAGGCTTCACGGATGCTTGAATCCTCAATTTCCTCAATGTTGACGTGCTTGACGCCACCGTCATTTAAGGCGATAAAATTGGTCTGGTCAAGTGAGTTTGCAATCAGGTTGCCGGTTTCTTTTTCAATAATAACGGCATGGGCTTTTTTGTCAGTGACGTTCGCTTTAAGAAAATTATTAATCTGAGTCAGTGTTATGTGGGTGCCCAGCACACCTTTTAGCACTCCATCCGTTCCATAGACAGGGTAAGCTGCCGAAATTGCCAAATCGTCTAACACAAAGTGCTTATACATGTTTGAAAAGACGGGCTCTTTTTTTTCAGCTGCAGCCTTATACCAGTCTCGGCTGCGTGGATCAAATTTTCCGGCTGACAAGACAAGCTCCCCTGCTGTCAGATCATCATTGACTGAATAATACCATGAATAATTTCCCGTCTGGGTATTGTTGTGCATAATTTCTGGAATATTTTGATTGTTTCGCCGGGCCCCATAATAGTCGCCATTTTCAAGGCCTAAGCTAAAACTATAAACATCAGGGCTATGGGTTTTTAGAACATTGACAAAAAATGCATCCCGCTCTCTCGCATCGGACAAATCAATAATGTCATATTTTAAAGCGTTAACATTAATTTCGTTGATATGAAGTGGAACCTTCACAAAATCATCGAGTTCTCTGACAATTTCGGCATTCATGTCTTTGGCCATTTGAGTAAAGGTCTCATTAGCAGACGACAACCAGTTTGAATAAATAATGAAACTAATACTCCCCACAGTGGCACACATAATCATTATAAACATAAGGATGAGAATCATCCGGATAGAGATGCTTTTCTTTTCCATCTTTTCATCCTTCCTCCATAATAAGTTAACAGTATCTTACCCTTTTTACAATAGTCTAAGCAGACCTAACCGAAACATGTTTTTTATCTCTTGCTCATCTTATCTTCAGATAAGATTTTAAATGCCTGTAAAATGGATATATACTAAAGTATATGGGGTGGAGAGGGAAATGTAAAGAAAATTGGCATCTGCGCGATATGGGAATAACATCTCTATTACCGAGTTCATGATGTTGTGTGCATAATGCCAATCGATTATATTTTGTGTTAATGCAAATGGGAACCATTTAATAGAATAAGATTTTTTCATAGCATTCAAAACGTTTCCTAGATATGAATGTAGAGCAGTTATCGCTGTGTCGATAAAACAGCAAGAATAACGTTAGCAGATAAGCGTTTTCAGGTCGTTTGTGACCTTTTGTGAAACGAAAGAAATGGTGATAATGATGGAAAAAAATGATATCGGTTGGAATTTGGAAAATAGTTATAAAGAATTGCCGGAACTATTCTATACCCCGCTTGAATTAGAAACGGTCAGCGCGCCGAAACTTGTTATTTTGAATCGGCTTTTAGCAGAAGAAATTGGTTTGGATTCTGAGGCGCTAATGGGTCAGAACGGAGTCAATATCTTAGCCGGTCAGGCCTTGCCGGCAAATGCTAAACCGATCGCCCAGGCATATGCCGGTCATCAATTTGGTTATTTTACGATGCTTGGTGATGGTCGGGCAATGTTGATTGGCGAACAGATCACACCAGCCGGAGAGCGCTTTGATATCCAACTCAAAGGATCGGGGAAAACGCCTTATTCGCGCAGTGGCGATGGTCGCGCGGCGTTGGGACCGATGCTTCGGGAATATCTGATCAGTGAAGCAATGCATTATCTGGGCATTCCGACTTCCCGCAGTTTGGCGGTCGTGACAACAGGCGATCCGGTATATCGCGAAAACCCCCTCAAAGGGGCTGTTTTAACCCGGGTGGCGGCCAGTCATCTGCGGGTCGGCACCTTTGAATATGCAGCACAGTGGGGAACCGCAACGGATGTCAAAGCTCTGGCTGATTATGCCATTAACCGGCATTTTCCCTTGCTTGCGTCGGAACAAAATGTTTATCTGGGTTTATTGGACGAAGTCATCAAAGCGCAGGCTTCACTGATTGCGAAATGGCAGCTGGTGGGCTTTATTCATGGGGTCATGAATACCGACAATGTGACCATCAGTGGCGAAACCATCGATTATGGACCCTGTGCCTTTATGGACCGCTATGATCCGGAAACGGTATTTAGTTCCATTGATCTGCAGGGACGATATGCCTATCGGAATCAACCCAACATTGGTTTATGGAATTTGGCCCGCTTGGCCGAAACCCTGATTCCGTTAATCGATAACAATCAGGAACAGGCGCTTAAATTAGTTGAAGCTTCATTGCGAAACTTTCCCTCCTTATATCAGGCGGACTGGCTCCAGGGAATGCGCTTAAAATTGGGTATTGTAAATGAAGAGCCGGACGACGAGCGGCTGGTCGCCGACTTATTGGGGTTAATGAAGGAATATCAGGCCGATTATACCAATACCTTTGTTGATTTAACGCTTGAGAAAACCCAGTCCTCTGAATTATATGAAAGTGATGCCTTTAAAGCTTGGCTGGATCGGTGGAAAGGCCGTTTGGAAAGACCGGCACAAACAAATCAAGGCATCAAGCAGTTAATGCAACAAGCGAATCCGGTGGTCATCCCAAGAAATCATCAGGTTGAAAAAGTCTTACAGGCGGCTAACGAACAGGGTGACCTTAAGCCCTTGCAACAGTTATTAGAAGTCCTTCAATCACCATACGATTATGATTCGCTTAATCAGCAATATATGACACCACCGGGATCTTCGAGTCGTCCCTATAAGACCTATTGTGGAACGTGATTTTTTAACCATATTATTCACAAAAACATAACAAAACCCGTTAAAGCCCATGAAACCGCAGGTTTCAGCTATTTCGGTATTTCATCCATTGGGTGAATACAAAAAAAGAAGAAAAGAACCCCGATTTCTGATAAAATTTAAGTGATAAAACCAAAACCATCAGGGAAAAGGAGTTCTTTCAATGACAAGTTTAACGGATTATTCAGTAAATTTCAACAAGAATCTGAAAGTGAGTTTTAATGGCGGGGATCTTTCATCTGATGCGGGATTGCTGATACCCCCGGAGCAAGGATATATTGCCGGTATTTTGATTTTTTATCAGAATCACTTTGAATACGCTAATATTATAAACCAAACCTATCTAGACATTGAGTACTTCTATGAAAAAGATGATCACTTCGTTCTTGTCTCTAATTCTAGGAAAATGGTTTTTCTTATTAAAAAAACTCAATTCCTCCAAGGTAATTCAGAAATGTTTGGGCAATTTATAAATCATAAACGTAATCATTCGTCAAAAATTAGTTAAAACAATAAAAGGAACTATTGTATTCTCAACAATAGTTCCTTAATAAGGTCTTTTTGTTAACATCAATGTTTTTTATTGTTTCGATTTAAACGGGCGATCTGATAAAACTTTTCCTTTTTCTTTTTTAAATAGATTGCTTTATTCTCGAAATAGTCGTTTTCGTGGGTCAGGTTCAGATAGGCTTGCCAGCGCTGCTCAGATAATTGACCAGCTTTAATGGCAGCATAGATTCCGCAACCGGGCTCGTTAGTGTGCGTGCAATTGCGAAAATAGCATTTCCCGAGGTAAGTTTCCACATCGTGGAAGGTCCGGTCAAACCCTTCTTTAACATCAAGCATTCCAATTTCACGCATTCCCGGTGTATCGATTAACATGCCGCCGCCGGGTAAACGGATCAGTTCTCGTCTTGTGGTGGTGTGGCGGCCCTTGTCGTCATTTCTAATTGCCTGCGTATTGATGAGTTTGTGACCGCACAGCCAATTGATTAGGGTTGATTTTCCAACGCCCGAAGAACCGAGCAGTGCGACCGTCTGACCAACCGACAAATAAGTCATCAGATCCTGATAGCCTTCATTTTTTAGCGTCGAAATACCAAGGATGTCGACACCGATGGCACTCGCCGCCGCGGCTCTGAATTTGGTCAGCAGATCGTCAGTCAAATCGATTTTTGTCAGGACAACCACTGGGGTCGCTCCGCTTTCCCAGGCCAGGCTCAAATAGCGTTCGAGCCGTCGGAGATTATAATCGTTGTTGACGGACATACAGATAAAGACGGTGTCAATATTGGCCGTGATCACCTGTGATTCACTGGATGAACCGACAGCTTTGCGGATAAAGGCACTTTTTCGAGTGAGCAGATGATGAATAATGCCATTTCCCTTATCTCCCGATTGACGATCGAGCATCACAAAATCACCGACGGCCGGATAATCTGCGGCTTGAATAATCGTGTAACGCAGCCGGCCTGACAGTTCGGCAAAAAATTCGCCCCTTTCTGAAATAACCCGGTAGATGCCCTTTGACTGAGAAAGGATGCGACCGACAAAAAGTTCCGGATATTGAGTGGTTTCCAAACGCAATGCTTCGCTCAAACCGTAATTTTTCAGATCAATCCGACTCATTTTTGCCACCTTCGGTGTCGGTTAGAATCTGCGTCATTCTTTCCAGTGGGAATGGCGGAGTAGCCAAAGGGGCCACGGCGATGGACATTAGTTTAATGGGGTTGTCATCAGCGGCAATCCGGTTGGAGCTGAGGTGGCCACAGCGTCGACAGCGATGAATAATCGCCCATTCCTGATTCTTACGAATCCAGATACCGATGGGTTCCATCAGACCACTGCAATTTGCCGATCGATCGCCCGGTAAATCATCAACGTGGAGACTGAATAGACAATGGGGACAATGATTACGATGCTTGGTTCCGGCACCGCTAAATGAAACGACACCACCACAATTTCGGCAAAAAAAACTTTCCTGACAGGGCTGATTCTGATAAATGTTTTTCTCTCTATTTGAATATTTCATTACTTTTTCCTCCTGAAAGTATCGGATACAATACGGGAGGTTTTGCAGAGATTAGATTTTGCAAACCTCCCGGTTTACCACACGCTCTGCTTTATTTTGTTTTAACATAAAAACTCCTTTCAATCTGACAATTAAATGCAAAAAAGCCAACTTTTATACATGGACTGTCTCTCAAACCGACGTTTAAACGATGGTCTGATTAAATTCTTGTAAGATAACCTGATTACACACGATTATTTTAACTGTTTTCGCCACAATTCACAAGACATTTTTGGTATCCTGGGCCTGTTTACCACATAACTTAAAGTTGCATTTGTATGACGCGGAGAAGCTTCGTTTGTCATATGACAAACTGCGAAAACCGGAATTTTGGAAAATTATCCTTTGATGTCAAGATCCCCTCTATCTTTTGTATATGACTTCGACAATCATTTTGGCCATTTCTTCAGGTGTTTCACGTGGCTCTTTTTTCAACCACAACGTGGTGATGCTCCAATAGCCACCGATGTCGAAATAAAAGGCATAATAATAATGATCTTGCCGTCTTTCTGTGGCAGCAATTTGATTGGGCATGACATGTCCCGTCATTACTGCCACATTTGCCATAAATTCAGGTAATTTGTCACCAATAAAATACAACATCTCAGACTGCTGCATCAATCTGAGAAAATCCAAATACTGATTCAAGCATTCAAAGTAGGATAAGCTAACAGAATATAAGGTCATATTATTTTTATCGAGGATAATATGTGCTAAGTCCTGCATGATTGCATGACAGTATAACAGTAAGATATCATCTTTTGTTTTGAAATATCGATAGAAGGTTCTACGACCGATATGCGCTTCTGAAACAATTTCGCTAACAGTAATCTCCCGGTAATGTTTATCTTTCATCAATGAAAGTAGAGCATCGATGATCCATTCTTGTGTTTGGGTAATCTTTAGTTCTTTCATACCTGCACCTTTTGACACAGATTTTAAAGTCTGTGCCGTTTTTTTTTGATATCTTGTCAAATATATTTTTATGAATTATACTACATAATAACATCTGGCACAAGTGTGCCATTTTTTACAGACCATAAGTTAGTATAAACTAATTAAATGGAGGATAATTTAAAAAGAATAGAGGGGTCGATTAATGATGATTGATGTAAAGAGTGAATATGACAAATATGAAAAGATCATGCCGATCAAAAAAACAAATGTAAACGGAGGCGCTTTTCCGTACCGCTATTATAAAAACCTACACGCTGAAAAGGATGTGACATTAGTTTTTCTGGCCGGGGGTACCGGGCTTGCTGATAGCGTATTTCTTTTATTTCGTTTTTTTATTGATAAGTATAGTTTATTGACCTTCAATTATCCCCAAGCTTTTGAAACAAATATGAAGCTTGCCGATGCTTTAGCTGAACTATTTTATCAACTCGATGTCCATAACGTTTATTTGGTTGGGCAATCTTATGGGGGCTTATTTGCTCAGGTGATGGCAAAAAGGCACCCTGAATTAGTAAAAGGTTTGATCTTGTCAGGGACATGCTCAATGCATAATGATCTTACCTATAATGGTATTACGGAAATTGTTAACTTTATAAATCCTAAAAAACTTAAAAAAAACCTTCGTATTGACAAACTCCTACCCACAAAATTATTGCCGCTTCTTTTAAAGCTTGCTTTCAAGAAAGTGACCAGCGATAAAGCAATCACTCAAAATTTATCGGATATTGTCGAACTCCTGAAAGGATCGATTTCAAACAGTTATTGGCGTCATATGGATTTGCTGCTGGGTGACTTGATGAATGAATACGGAACTCACAAGCCGGTGGATTTTGAATCGTTTTGCAATGAGGTGTTGTTAATTTTTTCTGAACAAGATAAAATATTTAGCGACGAACTGAAAAATGCTCTGATTCGATTAATGCCTCAACCCGCAGTGATTCGCAATCTTGAAGGAGGTCATCTGGCTCTACTTGTGAGTCCAGAGGACTATGTCAATAAGATTAACAGCTTTATCGCGAAACGCAATTAAGCGGATCTTAGCATCATATGACAAAGGGACGTTTCGGGACCTGTGAAAAAGCCCTGTTTTTTTGATGAGTTCACAAAATTTGACTGAATTATTTTCCGAAAACGAAATTAATTCTTAAACTGACAAATAGTTCAAAATAACAAGAAGATTTAGCGGTCATGATGGCCGCTATTCTTTTTAAATTAACTGCAATAGCTGCCAGTTTTGCTTGTTTGGACATCGGAACCAGACCGTAGCTTCTCGCCCGGCCGAGTCCATGGAATCGTTTGAGCTCAGCATTTTTCCCTTCAATGCTGGCTCTTTTCTTGTACTTCTCTTTGAATTCATCGGTTTTCTGACTTTGGGAGATTTCATAAAATTCCAGGGTGTTGATCCCAATATTCAGAATTTTGCGGGCCGACTTTTTTGCACATTGATCATGTTTCGGACAGCTTTTGCAAATTTTCACGTCGAAGTAATAATTATGTCCTTCCTGAAAATCATTTTTGCAGTCTTTGCGTTTCCGCTTATAGTATTTCCGGTTGACAGTCTGATTTCCGGGGTTTCCAGAGTTGTGCTGTTTTCGGCTATTTCGATCACTGTTTCCAGGTAGTCTTTCATGACCTTTTTGGCCTCTTTATGATCGCTGATTTCCTGGTAGTCTGGCACTTCCGGTAAATTTTCCAGTGAATCTTTCATTTCTTCCTGATCACTTTTTCATCGGAAAGATCGTAGATATGCTGTAGAAATAGCAGCTTACACATCAATTCCGGTTCTTTGGCGGGACGTCCAAAATTTACGCAGTAGCTATCTTTTAACAATTAATTGATGAAGTTAAAATCAACAGCGTTTTTTATCTGTTTTAGGATATGATTTTCCGGGATTTTATTGCATAATAAACTATGGAATGATGATTGTTTTGATTGTGGTCGAAGCATGATTTTTCACCCCGTTTGGTTGGTTTTGTTTGCATTTATATTATACCAGACAGGGTTATTTTTTTTGCTCGATTTTACCAAAAGATCCTCTTTTATTCACTTAATCTCGTCACATTTTCATTCAATCACCGATCACTGAATCTTTTCATACTGAGCTGATTTTTTCGACTTTTTCACAGGTCCCGGACGTTTCGTTTGTTGTGCTACTAAGAGATAATTAGCTGGTGAAGCGTGCATCTTTTAGTGGCATTTTCCTTCTCTCGATTTCTTATGGTCATTATAGCCATCAATTTCTGGACCGGCAAGTTCATCGGCTTTTGGGATTTTTGGAGTAACTCTAACAGTGTAACATGCTCATCCTTTCAGTTTATGGTAACGGAGAACATATGAATCAAGTCGCTTAACCGGTCTTTTATGAAATAGTCGGACAGTTGAGATTGAAATTTTCACAATTTTTATTTTATCGTATCCAATTTGTATTTCGCAATAATGAATGATAAAATTGTTGTATTAACCGCTTCATTCAAGTATTCATAAATTTTCAATGCTCTTGGCACGGTCTTTCAGAGCTTTGGAAACTAACGTTAAAGGAGATAAACGATGGAACCTGAATTTATCGTTGAAATAGATTGTACAAAAGAAGAGTTGTTTAAGGCCTGCTATGATTATCGGTATGAGTCAACTTCTTATCCTACCGCAAGTAAAGTCGTTATTTTCTGTTTTATTGTCGGTTTTTTTCCATCACTTTTTTTTCTGTTTTTTCCGTCTTTTTTTCCTCACTATATTAACGCTTTTCTTCGTTTTTGCATCCCTCTATATTTTCTGATCGTGACTCTTTACTTTTTCAGTCTTCCTTATATTTGGCAATATTGCACCATTGCAACGCAATATAATATTAGTCTAAAAAAACTACTAATGTTAAAAAAAAATGGTAGTCCTGAAGATTTGGAGCGGTTAAAAACCATAAAAACGGGGCATATTTCAGGTACTCTGATTTTTTATTCCGACCACTTTGAATACTCGGACCTGCTGAACAATACCTATCTCATTCACTTTGTATACGAAAAAGATGATCATTTTATTATCTTTGCTCATGAACATAAAATGGTCTTTCTCATTAAGAAAAACCTTTTCCTGAAAGGAACCCCAGAAGAATTTCGAACATTTTTGGATGAAAAATATCAGGCTGCCCGCCCGGGGCAAAGAGATCAAGCTAATCGGGAGGATAAAAATGGAACCTGAATTTATCGTTGAAATTGATTGTACAAAAGAAGAACTTTTTAATGCCGCCAAAGAGTATGTATTAGAAGGAACACCCTACAAAAAGTGGCGTGTTATCATTTTTTTATGTTTATTCATTTGTATTTTTCCATCACTCATTATTTTAGATAATTTAAATATCTTTTTTCGTATACTTATTGGTATACTTGCGTTAAGCATGGCGATTCACACTTTAAGTCTTCCCTACACTCTACAAAATAAAACCATTGGTAATCAATACCATATTGCACCAATGCAACTTATTCTACTAAAAATGAGGAGAACTGCTGAAGACTCGGAACGAATCAAAACCATAAAAAAAGGACATATCTCAGGTAATCTAACCTTTTATTCGGATCACTTTGAATATTCCGATATTATAAATCACACCTATTCTGATATTCAATATTTTTCTAAAAAAAATGATCACTTCATTCTTGTCTCCAATTCCACAAAAATGGTTTTTCTTGTTAGAAAAGCTCAATTTCTCCAAGGTAATTCAGAACTATTTGGGCAATTCATAAATGAGAAGTGTAATCATTCGTCAAAAATTAGTTAAAACAGTAAAAGGAACGATTGTATTCTCAACAATAGTTCCTTAATTTTGTTTTAAATACTTCTCAAATTAAAAATCACTACTCCTGACCTGATGCAAAACCTAATAATGCTAATAAGCCAGCAATAGCTCAACCTGAAGGTCAACTTGCAGATTGCCGGTATCATCAATTTTAAAAGCAACGGTCATTGAACCATGTTCAACCGTATTGGCAATTGAAACTACTGGTTGCAAGGTTCCAGAATCTCCAAAAATCATTTTATTACTCGCATTCATGCTATTGGACATGTCGCATACATAACTGGCGACCGTATGGCCTGCATTGGTAACCTTTTTACATGCGCTTCTTGATGCGTAAATTCCAGCTTGGTAATCCGAATTTTGACTCAGTGCTGTCTTTAATACATTGAAATATGGGATAATATTAGAGTCGACTTCATAATCATATACATCAAAGTCGACGGCAAAATAAATAATTGTTGCTCTCGGCAATCCCAGTCGATCCACTTTTTCAATGGCATACAAAGCGTCTTTTGTTCCTTGGACACTGGTGAAATATCCGATTTCAGTGACATACTCCGCATTCTCATCACTTCCAGATCGCTCAAAGATTGGAATAAAATGAAGTCCGGCTGCCAAGATACTGTCAAGTTCTGTCAATGTCACTGGCCAGTAGCCGCTCAGATAACGTCCCACATAGTTGATACCCGTATCTTTTAAATAACTGGCTCTTGCCGGTGAAATCCGATCGGTTGTATCAACAGCATTTGCGCTTCGATTCACATTTCCTTTACTAACCAGCAATGCTGCCCATGTTGACAGACCCACGATTCCGTCGGTATCCAGGGCCATCATTTCCTGGAACGCCATCACTTTGTTTTCTACCCCATAGCCAAAACCACCATCAAAATCTTACAGTGCCTTCCACATGAATATAGGAACGAATTACCCATATCAGAAAAACATAGGTAAAAAAGCGAAATAATTACCCATGTTTATTGCAATGGGGAAGAGCTACTCTTATAATAGGAATAATGAAGGGTCTAGGCGTTGAAGAAAAGAAAACTGGGAAGAATGGATTTTATTTATCCTCAGGGGCATCGAAGAAATCGCGATTGAAACGTTGATATTTGTAAATGAAATCAATAGACTGATGGAAAATACAGCAACAGTGACAAAGGAGAGACTGCCAAAAGTTTATTCTAAAGAGCTGGTAAATTTGATTTTTAAGGAGAAATTTGAGATGAACAAGACAAACCCGGAGAACGCAATTAAAGAATTGACGATGGTGTTGATGTATTTAACACGCTTTAATGAAAGTGATCGCTTTGGCTCGAAATTGGATATCAGTTGGAAAGGATATGATTTTGATGTTATTGATGAGGAAGATTATATAAGACAGGGTAATCATCGTTCCAAGTCGGTAGCAATTACTGAAGCGGGGATTAAATTATTGCAAAGCTTATTGAATAAATATAATATATTAGATTGGAAATAGCATGACAAACGAAACGGCCCCTAAACGATGGTCTGATCAAATCCTTTTGATAGCCTTTCTTTTTAAGATCGTGTGAAATTAAAGCATAACCACAGGCATATTCGGCACAGTAAGGCATACTAACCGACAACGCATTGCCATAATTTGATCGCCGTATAGGAAGGCGGATAGTGTGTTGAAATCACATTGCCGTAAATTTGAAAAGAATAGCGGTTATCGTGACTGCTAAATCTTCATGGCCTTATGAAAGGTCAGGAAGGCTTTCATCTGATACAGCGATAAAACCCAATATTCCTTCGATTTGATCCGGATTTAGATCATTCAAATAAGCAATTATATTTTTGCACAGGTCCTGGTGAAATTCTTTATGGCTTTCATAGGCCACTTTCCCTTGTTCGGTTAGCCTGAAAAAAACTTCCTTCTTATTGGTTTCTATCTTATATTTTTCTATGAGTTTTTTCTTTAGCAGCTTATCAGCAACCTGAGTTATAGCTCCGTTTGAGATGTGCAGTTTATTGGATAATTGTGAAGCGTTTACTTCACGGTCAATCCCTATGGCGTCAATAAAGTGAATTTCAGATTGGTGCAACAGCTCAGAAGTTCCAAAGTTTTTGGGCTTTTTATCGTTAGAATTGATCTTATATTGTAGGGCTGCCATTCTTTCCATTATCTTTTGATAATCATCCATTTTCACAGCTCCGTATTACAGATATATTTTGCTTTCCATCTGATTGATTTCTTCTTTTGTTGTAGTGTGCATTTTCAGCTTGTTATCCCATGTGTCAGATATATCGTTTGTATGCAAAACCCCGTCCGGGCAGTTTGCCATGCATCTGAAGCAGGCTATACAGAAGGCGGGGTCTGCAATCCCTTTTTCGGCGTCCATAGCATTTGTCGGGCAGAGTTTTTCACACAACATGCACATGGAACAACTCAGGGTTTCCCTGCTCGGAAGCTGTGTTATCAATTGAAATCTGAATTTTTCGGCCATATCCAACTGTTCAGAAGAATACATAGGTTTATCAAAAGTACTGATTACATTTGGATCTTCGCCGGTGAATCTTCTCAGCGTTTTTTGTGCATATTCTTCCGCAGCTTCAAAATCTGATTGGTTTGGGCGTCCTTCGGCCGCCTGCCAGCCGCAGCGGTTGAATGTATGGACGCCCAGAAATTCAGCGGT
This sequence comes from Acetobacterium carbinolicum, assembly GCF_047456275.1. Classification (GTDB taxonomy): domain Bacteria; phylum Bacillota; class Clostridia; order Eubacteriales; family Eubacteriaceae; genus Acetobacterium; species Acetobacterium carbinolicum. The sequence goes on along the minus strand of NZ_CP173357.1, from coordinate 3,994,652 downwards.
GGATACAGGCGTGAAGCAGCGTTTTTCCAGCAACTCTTTCATGTAATAATGGGCAGGGTCTTTTCCGAAACCGCCAAAGGTGAAAAATACCGAGCATTTCTTTCCGTTTCCGTCGAGTTGTTCAAGCCACTGCCTGCAGACGCGAGGCGCTCTTAATGAATAGATCGGAAATCCGAATATAACTGCGTCATATTGGCTGAGCGGTAGTTGCTTTTTTCTGCTTTCATAAGACGTGATATCAATCTTCGTAACGGAAATATTCTGATTCTCTAAACCGCTTTCTATCGTATCCGCGATCTTCTTTGTGTTTCCGGTTGCGGAAAAATATATGAGCGCAATTTTAAAAGGACTCGGATTGCGCTTATCTAAAGCTAACATTATAATCACTCCTTTCATTTTGTTTTAGTAACTAAAATATAATACCAAAAACGCATTTTGTCAATATCTTTTAGTTGCTAAAATATTATGTTAGGATATTTTATTGCAAAATATCAGACTGCGTGACAAGCTAAGTTAGCTTCGTGCTTTTTAGCACTTTTCAAAAAGAAAGGTAAGGATTAAATGATGAATGAGGAAATGGTGAAGGGTTCGGCATTGACGTGGAAGCGGCTGAGCTGAATGCATGTGCCATAGATACATGTAGTGAGGAATGAAACCCAGGTAAACAAGCAAAGACAGATGCATAGATGATTGTTGCTTGAAGATCAAAACATCCCCCAGAAAAATACTTGGTAAACAGAAAGTTTACTGCAAATATCATCTAAGAGAATATTTTTCTCGCATCCACAAATTTGCCAACAAAATGGAGCCTTCGTAAATGAATTGGAGTAGCGCGTGCGTAATTTATGGTATACTATAACAAATAAGTTAGATGATATTAACAATAGTATGCATGCGGAGAGGTGATTTTATGGCAGGAATCGAACAAATTAAAATGAGTAAATCGACTTCTGTCATAAAAAGCGATGACGGAAAAGACATTTTTCAGGCTTATATTATGGAAAACGAAATAGGCGAGGGTGCTGTGTCTTCCTGTGAAATGATGGATGGTGTTGAAGACTATGTATTCATACGAAGAACGAATGAAAGCAGTAGAACTTTACATCAAATATGATCAAAGTGCTGCTGACACAGTGCGAGAATTGGGATATCCAGATCGCAAGATGCTGGTGCGATGGTATAAAGAAAATAAGGAAACAGGTAAATTGCACGAGCGTTATGACAAGAATTCCACTTATACCCTTTATCAGATGAATACTGCTGTTAATTACTACCTGGAACATGGGCGAAGTATTACTCGAACGATAAAGGCGGTTGGATTTCCGATGAGAGAAACACTTTCGGGATGGATTGACGAATTGGCTCCCGGTGTAAATTTTCACATTATTTCGGACTGGTTTAATCACAATAAAACGGATCGAAATGTTCGAAAGACTGTGAAAATAATGGCGGGTTAAAAAGTGTGTTTCAGTTTTTTAATCACATAATCACGCTTTATTTCTCCAGAAAAAAAGGGAAATAACGCCGTCAGGCGTTAAATCCCAGCATCCGCAGAAGCGGCAAAAACAATCTCTTCATCAATAAGATCTGTTTGTTTTTGAAAGGCAAGAATCAGACACTGGGTAACCAGATTACCGACTAATCGCGGATAACCACCAGTGGATGATGAAATGGCTTCATAAGCATTCTCGTTGATCAGATTCCGTGAAACACCGGCATGCTTAAACCGGTGTTTGATATAATCCCGAACCTCATCCGGTGTAAGCGGCGAGAAATGAAACCGGGTCACCAGCCGCTGATCAAGCGACCGGTTCTGGTTTAAGGCCAGTCGGTTGGCCAGCGTCGGTAAACCGGTGAGAATCAGAATAAAAGGATTACGTTTATCCATGTCAAAGTTAAAAATGATGCTCAGATCGTGAAGAAACTGGGCTGAAGCCGACTGCATCTCATCCAGGATAAAGACCGGCGTGATGCGGCGTTTATCATAAAGATCCGTAATGGCGTTCTGAATCTGAAAAAACAGCTCCACTTTTCGAAATTTTGGCTGTTCCCCAAGCGAAAACGCCAGACCCCGGTAAAAATCCATGGTTGTCCCGGAAGACATCGGGAAATACATGACCTTATATAACGACGGATTCAAACTGTCGGCAAAGACCCGCAGGGTCGATGTTTTACCAACCCCGGGGTCCCCAGTAATCAGACCAAAACCGCGGGTGGTTTTGAGATAATCCAGTCGGGCTAAAACTTCCTTGTAAGCTTCAGATTGAAAGAGCATCGATGAATCAATGCCCTTGTCAAAGGGCGCCTGCTGGAACCCGAAAAATGATTTATACATGAGGAACACCGCCTAACGCGCTGTAGCTGATAGCATTGTTATTGCGTTTGGCAATGGCGTTGTCCGTCATGATGACTTTTTTGCAGGTAAGAATCCGGACACTGTTTTCATAAATATAGATTTCATCCGGATATTCATTGGGATAACGGATATCCACGCTCTTACCAATAAACATCGGCGACGCTTCGAAAAGGGCGTTGTGCAGCGAAATGGTGGCATCCGACTTGACCTTTCTGGTCACCCGGATCAGAAAGGCTTCATCAATAATTCGGGGATCAGAGAAATGCTTAATCCGGTCACTCCCCCGCATATAAAAGACCATCGGCGCTTCATTGAGACTCGAATGAACCTTATGATGATAATCCCGAGCCAGCCAGGCCTCAAAGCGTTGGTTGAGGACCTCCAGATCCATCAAGTCAGCATCCGTCAAAAGTGGATAGAAACGGCTGCGGACGGTTTTGAAAAAGCGCTCGATTTTGCCCTTGCTTTTGGGATCATAAGGCTTGGTGTTGACCAAGGCAATACCCAGGGTGGCACAGGAAGTATTCAGTTGGTGGGAACGGAAAATCTTGCCATTATCCGCATAAAGCATGGTGGGCTTACCACAGGTAAGTAAAGCCGATTTAAGGACATGAAGGAGATCTTCATTCTTCTCAGCCAGCATGAACTGAGCCCCGGTAATCCGCCGGGAAGCATCATCGATAAAAGCGATCAGATAGGTTTTGCGTTTTTTACCGTTAAGAGTCAGATACGGGCCATGGGAAACATCGGTCTGCCATAGGGTGTTGATATCAATATGGGCAAACCGGCGGCGGTCAGATGTATCCGCCTGGGATGGCTTTAACAGTTGATGTTTTTTGAGCAGCCGATACACCGTCGAATAGGAACAGTCAGAGCTGGTGAAGTGGCCTTCATGAATGAGCCACTCATGGAACAACTTCACTGATAAATGGATGTTTTCCGTTCGCAGCGTAAGGAGTAGTCTGGCCGATTCTGCCGGTAACGCCCGGGACGAACCCTTGTCCGTCCGAACCTTGGGCTTAAGCGCATCAAAACCATGGCGCCGGTACAAACGGTGCCATTCCAGCAGGGTTTTACGGTTGTAGGTGCGGATGCCATAATGCGGGACATCATGGGTTTTGGCACTGACCTCATCCAGATAAGCCGTGTGGTTCGTGATGGTATCCGTAAGTAACGGCGCAATCAGGCCATAGCGAAATAAAGCAATCAATTCTTTGTCTTTTTCAGTCATTGTAAAAACCTCCGATTTTAATGAGTTGAGGTTTTAAGGATCCATAAAACCAGATAATCAGAGAATAACGGATCAATCGATAAAAGGCAAAGCAAAAGCTCTGTGGGACAAATAGTTCTTCAAAAAAATAGGGAAGGATGGTACAATTAAAGTGCCATAAATCCTATCTTAAAATGATCGTGATATCTTTTGCCGAAGATGTGGGGCTTCCCCACCGAGTAGACCATTTCAAGAAGCTTTATGGCTTTTTTATGCCCAAAATCAGGAAAGACGATTAAAGGATCATGACAGATGCGAAAATACTCAATCAGCCGGTTCAGACAAAAAAGGAAACGCCGGGTGATAAAGTGCCGATGCTGATGCGCTAAAGCGCAGGCTGAAGGAATCCTGTTTAAAAAGGCCCAAAGCAGTTCCAGCAGAAATGGAAGGGCCAGCTGAAACCCGGGATGGCAAAAAGAAGGCAGAATACTCACTGTCTTGCCGCAATGAATACAGTAATGGCGTTGGACCGGAATGGCGAAGACATCCTCATACCAGATCACATGCCGGTGATAGATACCATGAAGATGAAGCCGCCTGCACGAATGACAATGAGGACAGCTGTCGATGCGAACTTTTTCAGCGGTGTAGAATTCGTTGATATAATCCAGCGGGTGGTCAGAAAAGTGTTCCAGATAAACCATGGTTTGTGCTTCCTTAAAGTGACTAATGATTAATCATTATACCATAATTGAAAAGCCGGGTTTAGCTGGAATAATTTGATTAAATCAGGACTTTTGGGACTCCTATAATTTGCTAATTAACACCGGCGAGAGAAAAGTACATATCAGGCGTAGTTCTGTGTTACAATTTTCCAAAGAGCAGAAGAAAAATGCGGTCATTGAGTTGTGCGCCAGGGAAGAATCTGCAGCTGCTGTTGACGATAAACTGGGAACCAGTCGATGCAACCTGTATAACTGGAAAAAAGATCTGCTCGGGCAGGAAAATGCGAAAACTATGAAAACGTCCAAACAAACGTTGCTTTCTGATGACAGGGATGAACTTTTAACAGAAGTTGAGGCACTAAAAAATAAAATATACAGAAAACAAATGGAACTTGATATACTAAACAAAGCGACAGAAATCATAAAAAAAGACCAGGGCATCGATCAAAAAAATCTGAAGAATATAGAGAAAGCTTTCCTGATCGATGCCCTGAGGACGAAATATCCACTAAAAGACCTTCTTAGAATGACAGATATTTCTAAAAGCAGCTATTTCTATCAAAAGACAGCTCAAAAGCGGCCTGACAAATACGCAAGTTTGCGATTAAATATGAAAGCGATTTTTGTTGAAAATCACAGCTGCTATGGATATAGACGATTGTATTTAGAACTTAAAAGTAAGGGCAAGATGATCTCAGAAAAGGTAGTTCGACGAATCATGAAAGAGGAACAGCTTGTGGCACCATGCAAGAAAAAGCGAAAATACAGTTCATACAAAGGTGAGATAAGCCCTGCTGTAAAAAACATAATTGCACGTGACTTCCATGCGACCACGCCAAACACAAAATGGCTGACCGACCTCACGGAATTTCATATACCAGCTGGTAAGATATATCTCTCGCCGATAATAGACTGTTTTGACGGAATGGCCGTTAGCTGGACGATAGGAACCAGCCCGAATGTAGAATTAGTGAATACGATGCTGGATGACGCTATATCGAATCTTACAGATGGCGAGCACCCAGTTGTTCACTCCGACAGAGGCTGCCACTATCGCTGGCCGGGTTGGATATCAAAAATGGAGAATGCTAAATTAATCAGATCCATGTCCAGGAAGGGCTGCTCGCCAGATAATTCTGCATGCGAAGGTTTTTTTGGGAGACTCAAAGTCGAGATGCTTTATTGTCGAACGTGGAAAAATGTTTCCATTGCTGAATTTATTGATAAACTTGGCAGCTATCTTAGGTGGTATAATGAGAATCGAATCAAGATATCGCTAGGGGGAATGAGCCCCTTAGCTTATAGACGCAGTATAGGTTTAACGGCATGAATAAGTCCAAAAAAATGTCCGCACCCCCATTATCTGATTAAGCATTGACTTGATTCGATTAAAGTATTATAATACTAACAATAACAGAGGAGTTGAACGATTGAACAGTCAAAATGTTCTCAAAGCCATTGCTGATGAGTCACGAATGAAGATTATTGAGTTGCTGTTACAGCATAATTACTGTGTCAGAGCATTGTCCCGCCGTTTAAAAATTACTGAGGCGGCTATTTCTCAGCACTTAAAAGTTTTGCGTGAGGCAGGGCTATTAACGGGTGAGCGCAAGGGGTATTACGTTCATTATCATGTAAACCGGGATGTTTTAAAGCGTTTGTCCAGTGAAATTTTTAAATTGTCGGAAATAGAAGAAACAGCATGTGCTCCAGGACACGGGGGATGCGAACCCGCCGAACAGAAGAATTGTCGAGTAAAAAACGAGTAGCAGAAAGGTCGAAAGGCCTTTTTATTTGCGCAGCTAGTTAGCGAATTATAACAAAGTAAGGCGCATCTATTTTGACGATAAAGTTAGTCAAAATGACAAACAGGGTTAGGAAAGTTTTCCTATTTAGGGGTTATTCGAAAAAGCAACAGAATTCGGGAGGTTAAAATGATACAGGTGAATCAATTAAATTTTGGCTATGGTGCGAAAACGATTTTGAATGAGGTCAGTTTTGAAGCTCAAAAAAAGCAGATCATTTCGCTGATTGGCCCCAATGGTTCGGGAAAATCAACCCTACTGCGCTGTCTTAGTGGATTGCTCCCCACAATTGGCCCTTCGGTATTGCTGGATGGCAAACCCATCAGTCAATGCTCCAGTCGGGAAATCGCCCAAAAAATTGCCTTTCTGCCACAATTTCAGGAAAGCCTTACTTCTTTATCGGTTTATGAACTAATTTCTATGGGCCGATCCCCTTACCATCGTTCAGGCTGGTTTAGCACCCCGGAAGACCGCGAGAAAATCAACTGGGCCATGGCATATATGGGGGTCGAAGGATTTAAAAATCGCTTGGTTAACCAGCTTTCTGGTGGCGAAAGGCAGCGGGTTTGGATTGCCATGATTCTGGCCCAGGATACACCTTTTATTTTACTGGATGAGCCGGTGACCTACATGGATTTAAAACACCAATGGGGTCTTTTAGACACCATTCTCAGTTTAAAAGAAGACTGTGGGAAAACGGTAATTTCGGTTTTTCACGATATCAACCATGCCATTGAAGTATCCGATCTGGTATATATGATGAAAGACGGACAAATCTATAACTATGGTACCTGTGATCAGGTGATTACTGAGAAATCCATTCGTGATGTGTTTGAAATTCCGGCTAAGGTCTGCCGGTTTCATCCCCTGGAAAAAGCGATTGTTATTCCTGAAGGCTGCCGAAAATGCGGTCGGGGATTACATAAACACTAAATATGAGGAGGAAAGAAAAATGTTGAATTTTATGATTCACACCCCGGTAAACAGTCGGGGACGGATTACAGAGTATATCAAAGAACATCTGAAGGAGATTGAGCAGGAACTAAACGAAAATTATGGTCAGTTCACCGCATGATTATGAAACGGGTTGTGGTGAAAATGAAAGCTGGTTGTTAAACTGTATCGAAAAGGATTGTCTGCCGGATTTGGTTATAACCCATGCTGGCGAGTTTTCAGCTTTGGGAAATACGGCCATGGGGACTTATTTTGAGTCACTGGCCGGAGAATTGGAAAAGCGCTTTCCAATACGACCGGAACTTGAAACGCTCAGAGATCCGCAAGGCTATTTTTATCCGGGGGCAGTGGTTGCCATTGTAATGAGTTACAATAGCAATCAGGTTGATCAATCCCGGTTTGATCAAGCCTGGACGGATTTGTTCCAGGAGAATCTTAAAGTGATTGTACCGGATAACAGCAAGCATATCACAGTGGCTGCCGGTGCCCATATCCTTAAGAATCACCCGGATTACTTTTCGACCTTTCAGGGATTTGAACGGCGTTTTTCCCCCGCCGAAGTAACCAAAGCAGTAGCAGCCGGAGAATATGATCTGTCCATTACCAATGCTGGTTTTTCGATGATGTCCAAGGGCCGGGGTGTGGAAATCAATCCGGCTCGGGAAGGTACGATTCTGCTTCCGCAGGAGTTGGCGTTTAAAAAAGGCAGTGATGCCAGACTGCTTAAGCTGGCTGCGCTGGTCCTGGAAAAGGAGATTCAGGATTACATTGGAAATCAGGGGTTTTTCACCTCCAACCCGGAGGCAGTCATGGGTGAAATGATTCGCTATGATGGCCAGCTTAAGAACTGGGAGGGGTGGTCCGCTTACATTGGCGAGGTTGCCGCTTATGAAAAAGAAAACGGTGTCAGCCGATGATCAGCGCTGGCTATTCTCACCGATGGGGATGATAGAAGTGGTAAATGGGTTGAAATAAGAAAGTGAGGAAATGAAAATGAAAAAGCTATTAGGACTATTGATGGTTGCAGTTTTGATGGTGACGGTGTTGTCCGGTTGTACGCAATCCACAGCTAAAGAAGAAACAGAGCCTGAAAAGAGTGGGGTAGTCACCGATGAATTGGGACGGGAAGTCACCATTCATGAGAATCCCCAGCGGATACTCTGCCTGGTCTCTTCGGCCATGAATGCTGTGTATAACCTGGGCCTGGAGCCCATTGGCAAGGTGGAGGAATATAAGATTACCGAAGCGGGAATGGCTTTGCCATCGGTTGGCCAGTCGAAAACCGTTAATATGGAAGCGATATACGAGCTCAAACCGGACCTGATTATTGCCAGCAGTCGATTCCACGCTGCCCAACAGGAAGAACTGGAAAAATCCGGTGCTGTGGTTTATTTTTTTGATCCCGATGCAGTGGGTGACATTCCCGTTGTGGATATCACGGCTTACCTGGGTAAGGTTCTGAACCGTGAAGCAGAAGGCGAAGCCTATGTACAAAAAGTTATGGATGATGCGGCGGTCATTGCAGAAAAAGTGGCAGCAACCGGATTAACAACTGGTATTATGCTTCAAACGGGTGATACGGTTATGGCAGCACAGACGGCTACCTCCTATGGCTCCATGCTGACGTTAATGGGTCTCGAAAATGTGGTGCCGGAGAATTTGCCCAATGCCAAGAAATCTTCTTTTGTCGTCTTTGATGTCGAAGCGATTGCCACGGCTAATCCAGATGTAATTTATCTGGTGGCTCAGAGTAATGATCAGGAAGCCAATAAACAGATGAAACAAAGCTTTATGGAGGATCAAAAATGGGCTGAATTAAGCGCCGTAAAAAATAAAAATGTGGTCGTATTACCCTTTAAGGCCAATCCAAACCGGGCAACTCCGGAAGAAATGCTGACTTTGACGGCCAATGCGCTGCTGGAAAAAGCCCAATAAACTAAGGAGAAGTAAATGTTAGCGAAGGACAAACAGGTCTTGACACGGGGAAAAAAAATAGGGATTATTGTGGCGGCTTTTGCCGCCCTTCTTTTTGTCAGCATTTTAAGCATTGGGATGGGAACGGCTGATGCCTCGTTTCAGGAGATTATCGGTGCCATCACCGGCCGGGTTTCAAAAGGTGGTAATTATCACATTCTCCAAAATATCAGGATACCACGAATTGTGACGGGTGTTCTGGTGGGGATGAATCTGGCTGTTTCCGGGGTTCTGCTTCAGGGCGTGTTAAGAAATCCCATGGCATCACCCAATATCATTGGGGTTAATGCTGGCGCTGGACTGGCAGCGATTTCGATTATGGCCTTGTTTCCCCAGAGCATTCAACTGATTACCCCAGCTTCCTTTATCGGTGCATTGCTGGCCTCGTTGCTGATTTATTTTTTGGCTGCAAAAACCGGACAAAAGTCGTCAACGGTGCACATTGTATTGGCGGGGATGGCGGTGTCGGCGCTGTTAAATGCGGTAACCAACGGGATTATGATGATTAACAGCGATGTCCTGGATGTCACCTTTTCCTGGACACTGGGGAGTCTGTCCGGCAGAAGCTGGAGTGCGGTAAACATGATTCTTCCGTATAGTCTGGTGGGCTTAGTGATCGCAGTTTTTATCAGTCCGAAATTGAACCTTTTTGAACTGGGGGATGAAATTGCCAGTAGTATGGGTCTGCGAATTGGGCTGTATCGGGTGGTGATCATCATGGTGGCATCATTGCTGGCTGGCAGTGCCGTGGCCGCGGCTGGGACAATCGGTTTTGTGGGACTGATTGCACCGCATATCGGCCGGCTGATGATTGGCAGCGATCACCGTTTTCTGGTACCTCTTTCTGCTTTGTTGGGTGGTGTTTTGCTGGTTTTTTCCGATACTTTGGCGAGAACCGTGTTTCAGCCGGTGGAATTGTCCGTTGGGATTGTAACCGCTGTGTTGGGGGCGCCGTTTTTTTTATACCTGCTAAAAAATATGCAGCGAAAGGAAGGTTAAACCATGAAATTTGTAACGGTTTCCGGACCGCCGTCTTCCGGGAAAACATCGGTCTTGCTCGCGGTGATTGAAGAACTTTCAAGCCTGACGGTGGGCGTTTTGAAATTTGATTGCCTGTCCACCGGAGATGATCGGCTTTATGAACAAAAGGGGGCTCAGTGTCGGATTGGTCTTTCGGGCAGCATCTGTCCGGATCATTATTTTGTCAGTAATATTGAAGCCTGTATTCAGTGGGGAATCCGGCAGAAATTTGATTTGCTGATCAGTGAAAGTGCCGGGCTTTGTAATCGTTGCTCGCCCCATATTGAGGGGGTACTGTCAGTTTGTGTGATTGATAACCTGATGGGGATGAACACCCCACAGAAAATTGGACCGATGCTGAAGATGGCCGATATTGTCGTGGTGACCAAAGGCGATATTGTTTCTCAGGCGGAACGGGAAATCTTCAGTTTTAAAATTATCCAGGCTAACCCGACCGCAGAAATTCTGCAGATTAACGGAATTAGCGGTCAGGGTGCCGATCGTTTGTCTCGGCTGATTCAAAACGCTGCCGAGTGTGAATCGCTTTTTGATCAGCAACTACGGGCATCGATGCCTTCGGCGCTGTGTTCTTATTGCCTGGGACAGGTTAATATCGGCAATGATAAACAACTGGCAGATCATAAAAAAATGAAGCTGGATCCGGTTTCGGAGAGGGGCCAGTTTAAATGATGAAAGAGAATGGTTTACTCATTTCTGAGATGCTCCGGGAAAAACCCTACGTGATTGATTTTTTTAAGTTTAACGGACTGAAGCTGGTGGATGAAGCGATCACCATTGAAACGTTTATTGAGCGGCAGCCATATTCACTCTTTGAAGATATGGGCTTGGATAAAAAAAGATTGATTCGGGATTATTATGCATTTATAGAACGGATGGAAGCCATCCGATGTGGGGCATTGCTCCCGGTTGATTCCATGACGCTGTTGGGGGGCAAGGATAAAGACGGTTTGCCGGAAAGTGGCAGACTGGTGATGAAAAAAGGCGAAATTATCGGTATTGTCGGGCCTACCGGATCGGGAAAGAGCCGGCTTCTGGCTGACATTGAATGGTTGGCCCGGGGGGATACCCCGACCGGACGCCGGGTGTTGATCAACGGCGAAATCCCGCCAGAAAACTGGCGGACCTCCAGTGCCCATCGGCTGGTTGCTCAAATATCACAAAATATGAATTTTGTAATGGATCTTTCAGTACAAGAATTTCTAAGGCTTCATGCCGAGAGTCGGCTGATTGACAACCCGGATGAAAAAATAGCCGCTATTTTAAATGAAGCCAACCACTTATCAGGAGAGGCCTTTGATCCTTCGACGCCGTTGACGGCGCTCAGCGGGGGCCAGTCCCGAGCTTTGATGATTGCTGATGCAGCTTTGCTTTGCATCTCACCGATTGTTCTGATTGATGAAATTGAAAATGCTGGTATCGATAAGGTAAAAGCCTTAAAATTGTTAGCCAGCCGGGATAAGATTGTACTCATCGCCACGCATGATCCGTTACTGGCACTGAATGCAGATCAACGCATCGTTATAAAAAACGGCGGTATTTGTAAAACTATCTGGACATCATCGGAAGAAAAGGGGATTTGCAGCGAGTTAAAACAACTCGACGATCGGTTAAGTCAGTGCCGGGAACAATTACGAAAGGGTCAAAAAATTACATTTAATTAAGTATTGACTAAATCAGTTAGATAAGGTAAACTGATCTCATAAAGTCTGATTTTTAATTTTAGGAGGAAATTATTCTGAAAGAAACAGTATTACAGGCACTGAGTAATAGTGAAACAGTTTTAGTGTTGAACGCGTTGTTAAAAAAGAATTATTGTGTCAATGCCATTTCTCAGGAATTAAATATGCCGAAGGAAATTGCCTCAAAACATATCAAAGCCTTAGCAGATGCGGGGATTTTAATGTCGGAAAATAAAAATAATTTTATGCACTATCGGGTCAACCGTGAGGTGCTAACAGAATTATCCAGCGATCTTCGCGAGTTGAGCCAGATTAATGAAGAAAAATGTGACACTGAAGAAATCAACTGTCCGCAGAATGAAAAATCCCCCTGTGATGCCAAAGAAACTCAGGACTGTTCATCTGAACAAAAGATTATTTGTCACGGTCATCAATCATAAATAAAACGATGAGCTTGATTCTTTGGTCTGATTTAAATAAAGGATCATCGCGAAACCCGCTTAAAAGACGTAAAGCGCTTTTAAACGGGTTTTTTTGTTAGTATCCTCAGTTTTTAAATGACATAGGCATGCCACAGGTCTCAAACGTCCCCTTTGTCATGTTCTTATCATACCCCTTGATTTATTTATAAAGTCTAAAAATCCTCCGTATTACGCAACGTCAGAGTCAAGTGGAAATCAAAAAATGTTTTTTGTCCTTTTAGATTTGTAGAGTAAAATTGCACCCCAAATGCCACCCAGAAGCAAAACCTCAAAAACGCCCATAATGTGAATAATATGGGTAAGTGAAAAATTTTGTAATAATGAAATAAGGTGGTTTAGTCCCAAAAGCCAACAGAGAACAGTTGATTGAAAAGTCAGTATTTTCATATAGTCAATGTTTTCTTTTATAAGCGCAACAATAATTGCTGCAATGATGCCTATGTTCCATAAGGCTATTTCACGTTGCCAGTTGATACTGTTTTCCCAACTTGAAAATTGTCCACTTAAATTTGGCAAAAAAAATTGCCAGATGAATGCTCCGCCACAAGCAATAAGCATAAACATAAGATAAAATTTGTAGTGCTTAATGGTAATATTTGTTTTGGTCTGTTTCATAGTATCTCTCCTTATAACATGAAATATATTTCATGTTATAAGTATATACATCCTTGGCAGAGTTGTCAATCGAATATGAAAGAAGTTTCACAATTGTTGATTGCACCCAATTTTTATTATATAATATGCCTATTCTATTATGATTGGTGGGAGCAAAATGGCAAAGCAAGAAATCAGGGAACCAAAACAGAGGAGATCAATAGAAAAGAAACAAAGTATCATAAGAGCGAGTTATAAACTTTTTAGCGACAAAGGTTACTATAAAACGAATACAGTAGAAATTGCGCAAGAGGCTGGTGTTTCGACAGGGATTGTATACAGTTATTTTCAAGATAAAAAAGACATCCTCTTTGAAGTGATTAAGTTTTATATTTCTTCACTATCAGAGCAGTTTCAGCCCTTGTTAAATACTCCAATAAAAAAGGATCATATGCCCATCGTGATTGAAAAATTTATTGACATTTCCATTGCATCACACACGATGAATGCTGAAGCTCATAATGAGTTTTTTGCCCTTTCCCTGCTTGAGAAAGATATTTTTACTTTATTTAATGATTTTGAAAATTCCCTGTTATCAGAGCTTTATGAATTATTAGTGTCTGCGGGATTTTCTAAAATTAATCTGCTTGAAAAAGTGAGAATTAGCTATGGTATCGTGGAACAGGTGTGCCACGATTATATTTTGCAAAAACAGACGAGAGAAGAATTTGATATCGCAAAATTGCTTGCCATTGACATAATAGTAGCGTTATTAAATAATAAGATCTGAAATTTTAAAACCAGCGAGTTATTTTTTATTGCTTCGGGTTAAAAAAAATAAAGAAAAGTGCAATGCGTGTGGTAGGGGTAAGAGGTATGACCGATGAATGTCGATATGACAAATAATTCCAGAAAACGAATAAATGGCACAGAATGTATTCTTTGCTTCAATTGCATTGACGAATGTCCTTAAAAGGCTCTGCACAGATAGGGCATAATCAAGCCATAGTAATCAATTTGTCATAGGGAGCGATAAAAACAGGTTGCTTTTTATGAGAACTTAAATTAATTTGTATAATAGTGGGAGGCTTTAAAATGAATGCAGCAAAGAAGAAGCATAAACTCAGAAATAGGATACTAATCGGTTTATTGATCATACTGTTGTTAGCTGTTGGTGCGATTGGATTCGTGTTAAATAGGAATCTAAATAAAAACGCCTTGATTGCTTCCTTTGAAACACCACAGAATCAAACGGTATATCTATTAGGAACCGTTCATAAAACACACTTTAATAAATTCCTGGGATATTCAATGAAAGATATTACGAGTGCGATTGCGAATATAAAACCGGATTGTGTTCTAATTGAAGCCAGAGAAGCGATATATAATGAATACGGCGTCGTTGATGGACCGGTTGATATGACAGTTGTATATAGTTATTGCCTTGATAATGACATCAAAGTGGGAATGGTGGATTGGTGGGTGGTTGATAATGATTTTAAATCAAATTCAACCAATGATAAACGTGATGATAAGATATTCGAAAATATTAATCTCAAATTGAATGCTTTGCCACCTCAAACTACAATTCTGGTGGTCTGTGGTTCTGGACATTTTTATGAACAGTCGGAACGGTTTATTGCGAGTGGCTTTGCAAGAAAGACGATAACGAGTAAGTCTGATATTTTTATTAGTGATAAAGACGGATTTACCTATCCGGAAAGTTTAGAAGATGAGTGGGAAAAACGGGCTTTTTTCTACGCATATACACTGCCACAGATCATCGCAAGTGATCCTAATCTAAGTGATGAAATAAAGGGGCAGTTTACCGACGGAAATCACGACAATTTTTATAACAGCCAAATGGTTTTCTGCGAGTTGTTTAGAGATAACAAGCTTTATGAATAGAGCCCGTTGAGCTCAGCATTTTTCCCTTCGAAGCTGGCTCTTTTTTTTGTTCTTTTTGAATTCATCGATTTTCTGACTTTGGGAGATTTCATAAAACCCCAAGGGGTTGATTCCAATGACCATAATTTTACGGGCTGACTTTTACACAGCGCCACGTTTGACTATCGTCACTTGTCGGAACTCCGACACCTCCCTTGGCACGACATTATGAAACTGGCAGCATTCAACGCAACCCCCAAAATAAAGAGTTGTGTTGAGTACTGCGGAATGAGCGGTTTAAAACGATGTTGTGGCGCGGAAGACACTTGTAGATTGTTGAGCGAAGATTTGGCATCCTGCGAGATACAAAATGCTCTAACCGATGCAATAGACGAGTTGGAGATAATGAGGTTGCTGAATCATGAACTCTGCAGGTATCCTCATCGACCAGCGAGCGGGTTCCGGTCTGGTTCATAAATTTAGGCTCCACCAGAATTGCTTTTTCAGTCTTCCGGCTTGTTTCCGGGATTTCCAGGGTTGTGCTGCTTTCGACTATTTCAATTACCGTTTCCAGGTAGTCTTTCATGACCTTTGTGGCCTGTTTATGATCTTTCTGGCCAGGCGTTTCATCAACCGCTCTGGTGTTTTTTTGATCGTGTTGGCTTCCACATGGGTGGCATCAATTGTTAAGTCTTATTTTACACTAACATAGGAGGTTTTTTAAACTGTTCTGTATTATATTTATTCTTTAAATTGCCATGGCAATTTCATAGGCATCCCAAATAGCGCCCATTAGATTAGATACCTTTGATGCATCGCCAATTAAATGCACCTCTGCACCACAATCTTTTATTGTTTCATAGAATGATTTATCGCTAATGTAGCCAATACTTGTAATAATTGTGTCAGCATCTAATTCCACTGGGGCCCCATTTTCCTCAAACTGCACCCCTTTCGATGTGATTGCGGTAACCTTTGCATTAGTATGAATACCAATGTTATGAGATAATACAAGATTTTGAAGCATCGTTTTATTGGCAGCATTTAGGTCCTGTACCTGTAAAATGTCAGGCAGCATTTCAAGTATTTCTACCTGTTTTCCTTTATCTTTTGTTAGGCTATACCCGATTTCAACGCCAGTAAGCCCTCCGCCTATAACGACCACTTTATCACCGATTGGTTTAATCTCCAATAATGCTTCCACTGCGGTTATAACTTTTTCTGAACTTGCGCCATTTATGTTTAACTTTCTTGCAGTAGAACCTGTTGCTACAAAAATAGAATTTGGTTTAGCAGCTTTTATAGTGTTTTCATTTACTTCTGTGTTCATATGAACTGTTACACCAGTATCTTTAAGTTGTTTCACATACCATTGGATTAATTTTTTATCCTCTTCTTTAAAACTCATAGAAGAAGCAGGAATGAAAACACCGCCAAGATGATTTGTACGTTCATATAAATCTACTTTATGCCCTCTAAGTGCGCTAATTCTTGCGGCTTCCATACCGCTTATACCGCCACCGATGACCATAATATTTTTTTTGAGAACAGCAGGTTTAATTTCATATTTTCTTTCCATGCCAACTTGTGGATTAATTGCACATGAAGTATTCTTGCCAGCGAAAAACCGCTCCAAACATCCGGCATGACATCCTATGCAAGGTCTGATATCATCAACGTTTTCAGTTTGTACTTTATTTGGCCATTCAGGGTCAGCAAGGAGTGCTCGTCCAACAGAAATAGCATCGATACTTCCACTTGCGACAGCCTCGGCTGTTATTTCAGGATCATCCATTTTTCCTGCACATATAACAGGAATATTAACAAATTGTTTGATATATTGAGCATCTGCCAAGTTACAGGCTTTTGGCATATATACTGGCGGGTGTGCAAAATACCATGATTCATAGGTGCCATTGTCTGCATCTAAAGCATCATAACCAGCATCCTGAAGAATTTTGGCTATTTTAGCACTCTCTTCTAAATCACGGCCAAATTCTTCGAATTTTTCTCCAGGAAGGGCACCTTTATCAAGACCAAATCCTTTCATATAGCTTTTAACACTATATCTTATCAAAACAGGAAAATCGTTTCCGCATTTTTCCTTTATTGCCTGTACTGTTTCGGTAGCATAGCGAAGTCTGTTCTCTAAGCTTCCGCCATATTGGTCTGTGCGACGATTAGTACATTCCATAGAAAATTGATCCATTAAGTATCCTTCATGAAGCGCATGAACTTCTACCCCATCAAAGCCGGCCTGTTTTGCAACATAAGCACCATTAGCATAAGATTGGATAAGAAATTGAACTTCTTCTGTTGTTAATGCACGATGCATCATTTCAGGATGCCAAACATTTGGATTTTCCGAAGAAGAAATAGGGTCATTGTCTGTAAAGAAACCATTTTTTCGATTTCTACCAGCACCGTTTGCGATTTGAAGCACAATTTTAGCACCATACTTGTGTACTTCATCGGTAAGCTTTTTGGAAGCTGCTACATAAGAATCACCTGCAGTTGCCAAGGTAGCACGCATTGAGTCGAGTTTATTCTGGCATGCGATACCGGTTGTTACAATTAATCCGACGCCGCCCTTAGCGCGTGCAACGTATAAATCGACAGCATTTTGATTAAAACTTCCGTCAGGATTTTTTGAATGTAAACCCATTGGAGCCATCGCTATTCTGTTTTTTACTTTCATTGTGCCTATGCTCATAGGCTGAAATAATGCATCAATTTTACTTTTCATAAAAAACACCTCACTTTGATAAGTTAAAAATAATTTTGTTACCGCGGTATACATTGATTGTATACTGCGGTGTACGAGATGTCAATATTTTCGTAAATATAAAGTTAATATATTTTAATAAGTATGATAAAATTGCAAATATACATTGGAGGGACAACTATGATAGAAAATATAAAACATACAATTTTGGTTAAAGCGATTGAACTTTTTAAGAAAAATGGATTTGATAATGTAACGATTAACGAAATATGTGAGAGCTGCAATATTACAAAGAGGACATTTTATTATCATTATGATTCGAAGAAAACGCTACTTTTAGATTATTTTTCTTTAGTTGATGAAGAGATAGAAACTATTTTAAAGGATATCGATAATGAAATAACATGGCTTGATAAATGTTGGAAAGTGAAGCAAATACACATAAAAGGCATTGCAAATTTGAATACAGATATATTAAAAAATCTAATTAAAATTGATATGGAACAACAAAATTATATGTTCAACTTTAGGTTAAATGATTTTGATCCGAATTTGAAAAAATTGCGACAAATGGTTATTGAATATACGCGTAAAGCGCAAGAAACAGGGGAGCTTGATGCCGATACTTCAGCTGAAGATTTATCATATTGTTTTGCATCAGCATTTTTAGGATTAGCTGTAAACTGGAGTTCAACAGGAGGAAACTATGATCTGGTAGAAGCGGCAAAGAAATATTTCGATTTAATATATAAAAAAACTTCAATGACAAAATGATGATTAGGTTAATTGCATGGGAATAAGGAAATAAAAAACGTTAACATGTCGGTAGGTAGTGTTGGTTTAAATATAACGACTTAATTTGAACTGGCATACATCTATAAAAAAGTTCGGATATTATTTTCGGATCTTTTTCCAAGGAAATTCAACCAATGAGAAACGTGACGATAAAATATCTGAAAATATTAACCTCAAACTGAATGCTTGCCATCTGAAACAACAATTCTGATAGTCTGTGGTTCTGAACATTTTCATGAACAGTCAGAGTGGTTTATTGCGAATGGCTTTGTAAGAAAGACGTTAACCAATAAGTCTGATATTTCTGTTAGTGAAAAAGACAGATCTACCTATCCAGAAAGTTTGAAAGATGTGTTGTCGGAAAAACGGGCTTTTTTCTACGTGTATACACTGTTACAGATCATCGCAAATGATCCAAATCTAAGTGATGAAATCAAGTCACAGTTCACCGACGAAAATCACAACAATTATTATAACAGCCAGATGGTTTACTGCGAGTTGTTTAGAGGCAACAGACTTTATGAATGGAGTCCGTTTATATCGGCAGTGACTATGGCCGCTTAAAAGAAGTGATCGTCGGTGAAGCAAGTGGTGAAGCAAGTGGTTTTAATCCATCGCTTCAGGCGGCATGGCTTCAGGAAGCCTTAAAGGTCTTGCCAGCGGTTAAGTGGGTACGCAATGCCGCATCTGCCGCTGCTGGGTGACTATGTCAATGATGCACCGCTTTGATCTGGTTATGGTTTTATAGTGTTTTTGTTTGGGCTTTGCTATCAACGCAGCATTGATTCATAGCTTATCTTTTGAAACGAGCCATTCATCAAAATCCATGCAATCGCTGCCAACAGGACACCTAAGCCCAATAGAATCCAAATGTTTATAAGGATAATCCCAACAAATTGTCCAGCCACCAGAAAGATCACCGGCAAAACCAGAAGTGCGCTACGCTGCTGGGATTCTTCCATGGTTTGCGCCTTGGCAGAGCCACGCACAATCAACGTGATTGAGATTAGGGACACAGCAGGTGAAAGAAGTAATAAGACTACCAGCCAACTGATATTCGGTAACAGTAGGCTGCCTGTTGTCAGAAATATTTCAATCTGCGTTACAAGTGTCATAATGATAAAAGACAGGACGGAAACCAGTTCACTCATGATAAACGAAGAAAGTATTTTTGATCTAAATATTTGTTTTAGAGAAAGCGGGCAATAAAGAAGCGTTTCCAGTGTTCGCTTTTCTTTCTCACCTACGAAAGAACTTGCCGCCATAATCGATGCCGCCATAATGGGGATGATAATAAAAAAAACGGGCATAATGTTGTTTAAGAGAAGCGATATAATCGCAGTATTCATATTATCCGACTGAATGTTTGTCGGCAACATACGCAGCATGATGTCAAAGTCCGTCAAATCATTCGGCATAAAATGGAGCAGCATAATGAAAATTGAGGGTATAACAACCGTCAGCGCGATGGGAACACTTATCATTGCTACGAGCAACTGCTTGTTGGCAGTAATGCCTCGGATATCCTTTCTAATTAAAGCGGATTGCATTGTATTCATCTTAATTAACCTCCTTTTTCTCTTTCCGTTTCTCAATCAGAGAGAAGTATATTTCTTCCAACGACAATTTGTTTGCCGTCACTGAATAGACATTACCGCCAGCATTCACAATGCGCTTCACAATCGGTGGAATTTCCTCCTCCGTCTGCACATTGATTTCAGCCCACTGTCCTTCAGTTTGCCTAAGAGGTATTTCTTCCGGAAAACAGTTTGACTTAATATGAACGTTTAGCCCGGAGAAAACTCTGTTGCGCAAAGCATCAAGGCTGCCTACCGCCAACAGTGTTCCATCATCGATCAGCCCATATGAGGAGCAGATCTCCTGAGCATAACGTAGCTGATGCGTACATAAGAAAACGGTGGTTCCTTTGTCACTTGCCAATTCTCTGATCATATTGTTCACACTTTGCGCACTCTCCGGGTCTAAGCCGGAAGTAGGTTCATCCAAAAATAATATTTTTGGGGTATGGATCATTGCTCTTGCTAATGAAAGGCGTTGGCGCATCCCGGTAGAATAGGTAGTCAGCTTTTTGTCTTTAGCGGGAGTAAGATCCAATCGCTCTAGCAACGCGAGTGCTCGCTTTTGGCTTTCTTCTTTTGAGATTCCAAATAATGTACCATAAAACACAAGGTTTTCCAGCCCGGTCAGATTTCCATACATTTGCGCATGCTCCGTAACCACGCCGGAGATAGCATGAACTTTCTCTGGACTGGACGAGGGATCTATGCCAAAAACATGGCAGGAGCCTTTTGATGGTGATATCATGCCATTTAAAAGTTTGACAGAGGTGGTCTTACCAGCCCCATTGGGACCCAAAAACCCAAAAACTTCACCTTGGCTCAGTTCAAAGCTGACATTGTCCAACGCTTTTTTGTCGCCAGAGTATATCTTTGTAAGGCTTTCAGCAAAAATTGCCTTCATATATTTTCCTCCTTTTCACATTCGACAACAATTAATTTTATTGTCGATATGATTATATTATCATAATGATAATATAATGTCAATAACAAAGCTCCTTTTGCTACTTCGGCAACAAAAGGAGCTTTGAAAGACTTATTTACTATAATCTTCAGGTGGTGAAATAATCAAGCTCAAAGTTCGTAATTTTCGATTCGGCGTGAGCTGATTCTTATAAAGACTCTGAATGATTTTTCCGTATTCAGCGATTGTGAACGTTCACTTGCTGCTGTTGAATAGACTAGTTCTCCGTTCAACACGGATACTTATGCTTGTCAGTTTTTTTGAAAAAATTAACAAACGGTGATTATTTAATTATGCGTGCCATTGCGGCAATATCTTCAGAAGCCATTTCAAACTTTGACTTCTCGATGAGAATATTTTTGCCCGTCATAATATAAGATGGCATTACTCGAATATTCCCGTAGTAGATTTCGCTATTTCGTAGCTTGTAGGTTGGAATAGTCGGAATGACATTTTTCTTGGTTGCCTTCTTTGTTAACATGTTAAATGCTTTTTTTGCAACGTCGCCCATGAGCATAATTACTTTGATATTTGGAAATAAGGCAAGCTCTTTTTCCAAGTAGGGTAAGCTATTCACGATACTGCTTTTTTCAATCGTGTAATCTGATTTAGGTGTTTTGACTGCGTTTGTAATATAGACACCCATGTGTAAGATGTCTTGTATGTCTTTGACTTGCAATCCAGACTTTTGAAAAAGCGGTATCGTTGTTGTCAAGTAATCGGCATCAAGTTGTCCGTAAAAATCTTGAGAGGGGTCAGCAGGAACGACCTCGTTTATCATGATTGTCTTGATTTTTAAGGGATCAAGTGCTAAATCATTTAACTGGATATTTTCTGTAACGCCAACTGCTTTTTCTAATTCGGCTCTAATATTCATTTTTTAGACTCCTTTGTAACGATCTAATGGCGGTTTGTATTTTTCGATTATCTTTTTTCCTAGTGACTAAGGACGAAGAATAGGACGCCGCTATTTCTTCTCATTGTAACATAAATCGGAATGCCGGCACTGCTGATTGTGTCAATAGTATCGATAATTTCTTTCGGGGTGCACCGGTAAGCGTTTTGAAAGATAATATGGTATTGATTTTGGTGATCGTTCCGTTTAGGTCCTGCAGGCACTTGGACATATGCGTTTAAAAAAAAAGAACGTGAGTATCTGTTTACTGGTGATCTAGTTTATCAAGAAACGCTTTTACTGCCGCATTTGCCTGATCTGGCCGTTCAAGAGGCAGGATATGCCCGGCGTTCGGAAAGACTTCCAATTCAGCTTTTGTGCCACTGTCAATAACCAGTTTTACCGCTTTGTCAATCTCAAACTGCTTCACCAGAACACTGTCCGCTCCTCTTAGCCACAGAGTCGGACATTTAATCAATGGAAGCCTATCAAGAAGGGTCCACTTTAATCGGAAAGGCCCGATGCAGCTTAACTGCCAGTCGTCCATGTCATTTTCTCCATATTGATATTTACCCTTGGTCTCATCCTCGAGAATTGAAGTCAACCGGTCCGGATCAGTTGGTTTTGAACTGCCCACATAAATAGATTCCAGCAATTTTCTCATCGCTGCATGATCTTTCTTAATATACTTCCGGTTAAGCATCCTAAGCATACCCGGTATCTTTGTGTAAAGCCATACGATAAACTGTGAATCGATCTTTTCGCTCAATCCGCCCGGCTCGAACAGAACCAGTGATTTGACCTTATCCGGATGTAGCGCTGCATATTCAATGCTGAGGCTGCCACCCATGGAAAGACCGACAAGACTAAAGTCTTCAAGTCCTAACTGGTTAAATGTATTGTGCAGAATGTCCATCAGTCTAGTGCGATCCAGATAACCTTCCCACGGTCTTGATTTTCCATGTCGCGGCAAATCCAATGCGAATAGGTGATAATCCCTGCTTAAAAATGGAAACAGCTGATCCCAGATAAACCGTGATTCATCGTACATTGAACCATGCAACAGCACGACTAGAGGTCTTCCCTTTTCGCCTGCTTCATAGACCGACATTGGCCCACCACATACATTTAGATCATGATGCCTAAACCCCGGCACATTCTCAATACCGTTCGATATTTCTTTCGTTTCAATCGTGTTACTCATTTTGTTCACCGGCCTTTCTTTTCAATCACAGCTTTTGTTATTACCTTTAAGAAGTATCTCCAAAATGTCAATCCATGCCTCAAAGCCTTTTTCGAGTTCGTCTGGATCAATTTCGTCTTTAAATAGTTTTTCTTCCAGATATCCCTGCGAAACCCAGAGGATCAGTTGCTTAGCGATTGTCGGGGGAATATCCGCTCTTAAGCCCTTATAAACATTATTATGTTCTGATTTTAGTTCACTCGTATTAAAGCGTGGCTTTCGATAATTTTCAAGCTCTCTTCGGACGTGTTCCTTAACAAAACAATCGTTATCGAAGGCGGCGGTATAAGCGAACTTGTAAATCCACGGATATTCTTTGAATAGGGAAAGTCTGGTCTTCGCGTTTCGCCGCATCAACGAAAACATATCAGAGTCGCTCCCTTCCGCGGCGTAAGAAATTTCGTCCGCTTCGATAATGCTGTCTGATGCTAATCTAAAGATTTTCATATAGAGATTTTCTTTATTGGAGATATACTTGAACAGCACGCTTTTTGATATTCCGGCCGCCTCAGCAATATCCTTCATGGATGCTTTTTTATAACCGTGTTTTGCGAATATTTCACAGGCAGCGTTGATAATTTTATTCTGTTTTTCCTTTTCAAGTTTTTCAAATGTCATATTAATCCTAATTCCTTTAAATAGAATGCTATAATAACCGTGACCGAATCGGTCACGGTTATTATAGCATTGCTTATCCTTATTGTAAATACTTATTGTATAAAGTTTACCATCATTCCTTAGCGATGTTCAGGGCCTTCTTTTCACAGGAGATAGGTCCAGAAACCTTCCCTTGTCATGATGCGAAGTTATGTGACTGCTTTTGATTGCACAGAAAACTTTGCAAAAGACTTGACAAGTATACTTGGTAGATATATCATGTGTCTACCAAGTATACTTGTCAGATACATGATGGGAGGAAATAGTCATGAATAAAGAAGATGTTTTGGAAAGAAGTAGAGCTGAGAAAGTTGATGAAGGTATGCAGGAGGCGGAAAACAGAGGGCGGCGCATTGGAGAAATTGCGTTTTGTGGTGTGTTTATTTTTATTACCCTATTTAACTTTTTAAAAGGGCAACCTAATTATGCGCCAATGGCGATGCTTTGGGCCTTTCTCGCAGCGGAATCGTATCCAAAGTATCAGTTTTCAAAGAATAAATCCTATTTAGTTGCAACAATAGCGGGAACAGTAGCGTCAATTGCGTCTCTTGTTAGTTTCGTGATTTCAAATTTGGGGTAGGATAAATGGACGATAAACTTATCCTTAAGAATAATTTAAAAAAAATTAGAATAGAAAGCAAGCTGACTCAAAGTCAGCTTGCGGAACGCGTTGGTGTTTCCCGTAATACAATTAGTTCCATTGAAACAGGTCAGTTTAACCCAACAGCAAAACTTGCCCTGATCCTGGGCATCGCCTTAGATAAAAAGTTTGAGGATTTGTTTTATTTTGATTAACGTCCTTTAATCAGAGCGGCGAAACAAAACGGCTTTTGCCACGCCGTTTTGTTTTCTAATCACGTCATATCATCCCGCAGCGCGTCAATGATGTTTTCTTTTTTTAACTTGCTAACAGCATACAGCATGGTAATAAACACCACAAAGAGTACGGCAAACACGCTGATGGCCATACTGCCCCAGGGGAACACAAAATCGATATTATCCGTCCCACCGAAAACCATCCCTTTGTAAATCAGCCAGGAAGCGATGGCGGCGATGGGCAGCCCGAAGAGCAAGGCTCTCAGGCCATAAAAGGCACACTCAAAATTCATCATCTTTTGGAAATCGCGATCAGACATTCCAACCGAGCGGAGCATCGCAAGCTCCCGCCGGCGCAGCTTGATATTGGTAGAAATCGTATTAAATACATTGGCCACCGCAATCAATGAAATCATAATGATAAACGTATACGCAAAGACATTGGCAATGAAGATGTAATTGCGGCTCTCATCCAGCATTTTATAGGTATTATAGAGGTTGTAATCGGCGGTAATTCCCGCACCCTGAATCATCGTTTCCATTTCAGTCGTCGTCGGAGTGGGATTCGTTGAGCGAAAGGTCAAGCCCTTAACAGCCACATCAGATGCAGCGGTTTCAAACTGCTCTTTGAGCGAATAGGGGGCCATTACTCTAAAAAAGAAGGGACTCTCCGATCCGCTGTTTCCCGGCACCGGTAGTGTATCGGGCGGTACGGTCGCAACAAAGGTGATGCTGACGTTTTGTCCCGGTTCCGATGTTGGCGCGCCGTTTGTTGCGGGTGCAATGGTAAGATTCAGAGAAGTACGTGCGAACAGATCACTCATCTGATCAACCTCCGTGTTCGGGTCTGGCATCTTGGCAACGGCGATCAGTTTCGCATTTGGCCCGGTATAATCCGAGGCTGGTAAACCCAAGTCGCTAAGTATATTCAGATAGGTTGTGTCATCAAGAAACTGGAGGTCGACGGGCAGATTAACCGTTTCGTCCGGTACATGTGAACCCGCATTTGCCCAGTAATCGTCGGAAAGATCGCTGGCGTTGGCAGTGCATGAATACTTCATCAGCGCTTGATACGCGCTTTCATAAACACCGTCGGCGGTTTTTAGTTTGTCGTAAAGCGGTAGCATTTCGCGATCGTCCATATCCTGTGTGGCAAAGCCGATGTCATAGGTTGTAAAGGCGACTGACTGCTCGGCAGCCTGTTTCATATCGGTTACAAAAGTACTGGCTGAGATAAACAACACAACACTTAAACCCAGTGAGAGCACGATGCTGCGATAGCCTTTCTTGTTGCGCTTGAAATTCTTTAGGGCCAGGGTTCCCTCTAAACCGTAAAGACGTAGGGCCAGTTTTGAGGTTTTGACGGTTTTGGTTTCGACCTTGATCGCATTGGTCTGGCGAATACTCTCCATCACGGGAGTGCTTGCAGCCTTGCGGGCCGGGATATAGGCCGAAATCAGAATCGTAACCAGGCTAATCGCTGCCGCAACAACAATGACGGGGATCGACACAGTTAAGGTTAACGGGACGTTACTGTACATGACATTGCCAAAATTCCCGGCAACAACGGAAATCACCAGGCTGATACTGCCGATACCGACCATCACACCAATCGGGATGCCGATTACACCAATGCAAAGCCCTTCAAACAGCACCGAATTTCGCAGTTGCCTGGCGGTGGCTCCCACCGACGAAAGAATTCCAAATTGTCGGGTGCGTTCGTTCAGCGAGATGTTAAAGGCGTTATAAATCAGAAAAATCGAGCCGATCATGATGATAACGACCACAATGCCGCCAACTGCGTATAAAAACAGGTTAAAGATATTATCGTCTGAAAGACCCAGGAAGCGCAGCACATTATCATTTAAGACGTAAGTCCTTGCTCCGGCGGTGCTGTTTACGTAAGCCTGGATACGGCGGGGGTTTTTAAGTGTGACAAAGACGCTGACGCTGTCTGCTTGATCTTGGGGATCGGCTTTTGTGATTAAAGTATATCCGGGTGCGATCGATTCTTCAAAGCCGGGCCTTTGGTAGACTCCGACAACGGTGTAAGTGCGCTCTTCTTGAGGTACCAGCGTTTCGTCCCCGGCAGTGTACGGGTCGTGTTGACCGAGCTTCGCGTTGCCACTGATGCGGTTGCCGACAGCGAGTGAAAGCGTGTCATCGACTGCAAATTTAACACCCCCGTTGGCGGCGACGCTCCCCGAAACAAGAATCTCCCCGCTATTTTCCGGCAGCCGGCCGGAAATCAGGTTGATCGACAAGGTATCAAAGGCTTCGGGACGAAATCCAGCGATAAAAAGATACGGTTTGTCGGGGTTTTTACCGCCGTCAAGGGTGGCGTAGCCGATATTTTTAAAGGCTGCAGTGTTAGCGACACCCGCGTCGTGGCTTCGTTCCTGGGCAAAAGCAGCTGAGACGTCAAAAAACTCAACGTGCCAATCGCCGTATTTATGGGCGGCACCGTTGGCCAGATAGGAAAGCAGCGAAACGCCAAAGGTGGCAACAGCCGTGATCATAGCGGCGGACAGAATAACGCCGATAATTGTGACAATCGTTCGGGTCCGGCTTTTTATCATACTTTGCAGGGTGATTTTGTTAAAAATATTCATGGCCGTACCCGTTCATCGCGGACGACTTTACCGTCTGAGATGCCGATAATGCGGTCGGCTTGCAGGGCGATATTTTCGTCATGGGTGACAAGCAGCAGGGTCTGATGATATTTTTGATTGCTTAATTTAAGCAGCTTGATAATTTCATGGCCATTCCGGCTGTCCAAACTGCCCGTGGGTTCGTCGGCCAGCATCAGTGCCGGGGCGTTCATCAACGCCCGTCCGATCGAAACCCGCTGTTGCTGACCGCCTGAAAGCTGATTGGGTAAATGCGTTTGTCGGTCGTTAAGCCCCAGCAGCTTAAGCAAGTCATCAAGTCGTTCCTTGTTGACCTTACGCTTGTCCATTAGGATCGGCAGGGTGATGTTCTCGACCACATTCAGGGTGGGAATGAGGTTGTGAAACTGGTAGATCAGGCCAACCTGCCGCCGCCGGAAAATGGCCAGCTTTTCATTGTTTTGGGCATAGACATCCTGGTCATCTAAGAACACCTTGCCGCTGGTTGGCACATCGACGCCGCCGATGATGTGAAGCAATGTCGATTTGCCCGATCCGGATGAGCCGATGATTGCGGTAAACTCCCCCTTTTTAATTGTTAGCGAAACATGGTCCAGAGCAGTAACCTGGTTTTCGCCCTTACCGTAGACCTTGCATAAATTTTCAATTTTTAAAAACTCCATTATGTGAGTCTCCTTTCTGATGGTTTACCCATATAATAGCAGCTTTAACTTACAGCTCGGTGACTTTCAGGTGAGAGATTCGTCACTTTGGAAAACGAAGGGCAAAGATCGCGCCGCCCTGGGGGTGATTTTTGGCGGTAATCGTCCCGCCCTGCCGGGTGATAATCATCTTGCAAAGGGCCAGGCCAATCCCGTATCCGGTGGTGCTTTGGTTTTTGCCACGATAAAAGCGGTCAAACAGGTAGGGTAAATCGTCTGTTTTGAAGCCCGCACCGCTGTCATGGATGGTTATCTCGGTGAACAGTGGGTTATCCGAGCAGAGGATCTCAATCTTTCCGTTTTCGCCAGTGCTTTTATTAATTTGATCCGTGCGATTAATGCCATCAATGCTATCCATGCAATTTTTGAGGATGTTTTGAATGGCTTCCGCAAGCCAACCGGAATCACCCGGGATCATCAGCCCTTGCGGAGCGTCGATTTGCACATCAATTTTGTGCAGTTCGATGGGGATTAGCAGCGGGCGCAGCGCGGCGGCGATCAGGCTGCTTACATCGATGGGCTCGCTTTGAAACACCACAATGCCGGCGTCCAGGCGGGATAATTTTAGTAGGGAAGTCAGCAGCCAATCCATCTGCAGCAGCAATTCCTCGGTTTCCCGAAGAAAGGCTTGCCGCTGGTTTTTATCAGGGTTATTCGCTAACAATGACAGAATCAGATTTACGGAGGTCAGCGGGGTGCGGAGTTGGTGGGCGATATCGGCCAGGGAATCGGCAAGATGTTCTTTTTCTTTTTTCAAGGCGTCGTTTTGCTCCCGGATGCGCAGCGTCATTTTGGTGATTTCGCTGTGCAAAATGGAAAGTTCACCCTCATCCGATTCGCCAATATAGAGGTTGTCAGCATTATGAAGCACCTGATCGATTTGATCTGAAATCCGCGCAATGCTTTTGTAACGGGCTTTGGTAAAGGTAAAAAACGCGGTGCCAAAGGCGGCGGCAGAAACGGCGGCGAGGATTCCCGCCGCTGTATTGATGGTAAAGCCCAGCACCACTGTGATGGCGGCAATTAAGGTGAATACAAGGGTGAATTGCCGAAACTCTTTATTTCGAAGCATAGTCACCCCCCAATCGATACCCCGTCCCGCGAACGGTCAGAATGATTTGCGGGCTGGCGGGGTCGCTCTCAATCTTCTCCCGCAGGCGTTTGATGTAGACGGTTAAGGTATTGTCATTAACAAACTCGCCCGCGGCGTCCCACAATTCGTCAAGCAGCTGGTTTCTTGTGATAATATTTTTAGGATTGCTGATAAACACCAGCAGCAAGCGGTATTCTAAAGCTGAGAGAAAAACCTCGTTGCCGTTTTTTTTCACCAGGCCGCTGGCGGTATCGACATGAAGTCCGCGAATTTCAAAAGCCGAAGGTCCGCTTTTTCGTAGGGCGGTGCCAATGCGGGCAATTAATTCGCGGGGCCGAAACGGCTTGGTGATATAGTCGTCGGCGCCCATATTCAGCCCGGTAACAACACTCGCCTCATCGCCGGAAGCGGTCAGAAAGATAACCGGAATCGCTTGTGCTGCTTTGATTTCCGTGCAAACCGTAAAGCCATTTCCGTCAGGCAAAGAAATATCAACCAGCGCCAGGTCAAATTTATTTCCACCCAGGGCGGCCAGGGCGTCACTCCGGGTTGGGGCATGAGTGACGGTAAACCCCTCTGCACGGAGCAACAGGATCAGGTTTTTAGCGATGGCCTGATCGTCCTCAACCAAAAATATCCGTTTCATTTATTTTCACCATCCTTAATTTTACTGCGCCTCTATTGTATTTCTTTTGACGGAAATATTCAAGCACATGACAAGGGAGGCGCTTCGGGGTTTGTTATTTACGCGAAATATCTGGTCATCAATCTCAATCTGTGCCAACTTGGACGATTAATTGATTTCATAATCGGTAGGTCTGGGTAGTGGATGGATTTTCCATAATGCAACATTCGGCAAGAAGTACTTGAAAATAACAGAAGATCGAGGTAAGCTATGTAAAGTAGCTGTGTGTGAATAGATTACCAAAGAGCAGGGACTGAGGAGGAGCGTAAAATGTTTTTATTTATGACGATTCTAATGGGGTTATTAGGAATTTTATTTATTTTTTTAGGTTGGCGACTCTGGAAAAAAGAACAAATAACATTGATTCATGATTACCATTATACAAAGGTCGTGGAAGCAGATAAAAAGGCTTATACAGAAAAAATGGGAAAAGCAATGATCCTTATGGGTATAGGAATTTTTTTAACCGGATTATTATGCTTTCTTACTGACTCAGCGTATGGATGGATTGCTTTTGCAGTTTGTTTTACTGGCGGATTGGCCATTATGATTCATGCACAACTTAAATATAATCATGGAATATTTTAACAGCTTTCTCAAGTCATGAGGACCCGCAACCCCTTCTCAGCCTTAAAAAAACACCACTGACACAAGCGTCAGCGGTGTTTTTTAGGGGTGTGCCCGGCAATGCAGAAAGTGATGACGATTAAAATATCGATAAATATCTTGCAAAAGAACCGTCCCCTTGATTATTTCTGATTAGTCCAGATCTTTGATGGTACCATCGGGCAGGTACTGCATCAGGCGGACATCGGTAGATTCCTTGCCGGACTCGATGACCACAAAGGTCATATTAGCAAGTTGCGCGTTGCTATCAATCCAGGTACCACTGTTGGCATAGATTTTCTCTCGGTTGTAGCCGTCGCTAAAGGTGTTGTAAACCGGCACATGGGTATGACCAAAGATAACCACATCAACGCTGGGATCGATATTAAAATATTGGGTCACCGCTTGCTGGTCAGTATAGGTGGAGTCCTGATCCTTGTCCGTGGCGATGTTATAGGGCAGTTTTACGGCGACGCCATTGGCGGCCTGGAGGGCATCCCAACGCTGCTGCACATTGTTATAGAGGGGAGCATTGATGGTGCCATCCGGCTGGGTGGTCGGGAGCAGATCACTGAGGGCAAAGATGTCGTTGTAACCATCGACGTCAAGTTTAATGGTGGGTTCGGTGAAACCGGCGTTAATCGGGAAAGTCGCGATGGTTCCGGCCCAGGTCTGGTAATAGGCATAAGCGCCCAGCAGGTCGATATTATCGGCGGCCGGTGCAGCAACTTGCGGCAAGTCTTTGGCTGGTGCTGACATCCCTTCGGCAACCGAAGTGGCGGCGATCCGGGTAAAGAAATAACCGGGCGGCAAAATCGAAGGGTAATCGCCGGTGAAGTCTTTATTGGACAGCGAATCCGGGGCACAGAAGGTGTTGTAGCGGTGACCGTGTTCAATGACGATCTCGGTCCGCTCGCCGGTGCGATAGGTGCCCAGACCGGCGACATCGCGCACCTGCTTGATGCCGGGTATCAGTTCGGCCAGTATTGCATCAGTCAGCAGCAAATCATGGTTGCCGGGTACATAGGTGACCGTGATGCCGCTCTTAATCACTGTTTCAATCGCAGCGACGACATCGGCATTGTTTTCGGCTACTTTCGTGAAGAAAGCCTTGAGTTCCGTTGGTCCGCTATAGTCGGTCGGGACAAACCATTGATCAAAGAGGTCACCAGCGATGATCAGTTCATCAATCTCGCTGGCGGTGAGCGCATTCAAAAAAGTGATCAAGGCCGGTTTATTGGTGACGGTTTCTGAGAAACTGTCATCAACCCCCAGATGCAGATCGCTGATGACAACAATCCGTTTGGCGTCATGGGTTGCATTATTGTCCCATATAGGCAGTGCCTGGGCCTGACTGGCGGGTTTGGTACAGGCTGTCAGGGACAAAATCAGAAGGGCAACAAGGGTTAGAATCAGACCATGTTTTAACGATTTCATGTAAGCTCCTTTTTCTCTCGATTAAAATTTTCTCTTAATGATAGTAACAAGGGATGTCACAAAAAAATGCAGGTAAAAATTTATTAATTATAGCATATCCCCCGCAGAATAACAAGTGACACTCGGGGCCTTAAAGGGGGGCCGGTTGGTGTCAGCCACCGCACAATAATGTGATCAATGTCGGCCCCTGAATTGACGAACGCAAGGGGCAAGATCGCGTATGTCTGGGTGAATAAGACACAAGATCCATCCCCTTGATCGCAAAAAAGAACACCGTGAGAGTGTCCTTTTTTCATTTTGTGATCAGTTCAGATCATTTAGTTGAGCGCTAATGTGACTGCAGCGGCCATGATCGCAGCGGTAGCCGCATCGACTTCAGTTTGAAGATTGTCCCCCGTCATGCTATTAGTAGCAACAATGGTTTGGTAGTCGGCCCAAGATACAGCGCTATAATCAGCCGGATTGACAGCGGTCAAAGCGGCATTGTAAGCTGTTAAATCGGCAGTGATTTTGACAATCTTAATTTCGATCGCTTCCAAACGATAGCCGAGGTCGGTGGTGCCGGCAACTTCACCATTTTTTGACCAATCCATCCAGCCGATGTTTTGGACATGAACACGATACTGAATATCATATTTAGTTGAATCACTGCCAGTTAAATTAATTCTAATGGCCTCAAGCCGAAGCGATTGATTGGTTGTACCACTCAGTTCGCCATTGGCGACATAATCCTGCCAACCAATGTTTTGGATGTGGGTTGCGTATTCAACCCCGAGGTTGTCGTGAAAGCTGTTTATTTTAATCCCTTCGAGCCGCAGGGAACGGCCTTCGGTACCACTCAGTTCGCCATCGGTGGCATAATCCTGCCAACCAATATTTTCAATATGGGTTTGAGATAATTATAAAAATTCCAGCCTTCGGGATTCAGTAATTCAAACGGGTTGCCATATTTAGTGGCATAGTTTTTTGCTGTCGAGGGAATGTATCCGATGATCGTTGTTGTACTTAGGATAACCGATTCAAGGCTGTTTTGCAAAGGATTATCCTGAAACCAAAAAAAATCTCGATCGAATAGTGTCTCAATTAAAAAGCAGCGCTACATGACGAGGGGACATTTCGTTTGTTATGCCGTTAAATATCGGAAAATAGGTTGAACAAGAACAGGTAGCGACAGAAAAAAACAGCGACTCAAAGTTCGCTGTTTTTTTTGATTATCCGCTGATAACAAATGCGCTGTCAGGCTAGTATTTGTCGATGTCATCATCTAAATTGATCGTAAATTCGGACGGACGTGAACTGGTGGTTTTTATTGGTTGGAAAACTGTTTCCTTTTCGCTTGACCGCGATATACTTGAATGCGATGTGTTTGATTGCGATATGCTTGAATCCTTGATTTTAAAAGCAGCCACCATTTGCTTAAGCATTTCAGCCTGGCCTGACAGCTCTTCACTGGCGGCGGCGCTTTCTTCAGCGGTGGCCGAGTTGGTTTGAACGACCTCGGATACCTGCTCGATGCCCCGGTTGATTTGGGCGATTTCAGTGGCCTGGTCATTCGAGGCCTCGGCGATGTTGCCGACCAGATCGGTCACTTTTTGGATTTGAGTTAAGATCTCTTTGAGGCTTTCTTCGGTCTGATCGGCAATTTTACTGCCGGCATTAACCCTGTCAATGGAGCCTTCAATCAGACCGGTGGTTTCCTTGGCGGCTTCGGCGCTACGGGCGGCCAGGCTGCGGACCTCTTCAGCAACCACCGCAAAGCCCTTGCCATGCTGGCCGGCCCGGGCAGCTTCAACGGCAGCATTCAGAGCCAGAATATTGGTCTGGAAGGCGATGTCATCGATGACTTTGATGATCTTGGAAATGCTTTTTGAAGAGTCGTTAATCTCCACCATGGCGGTGACCATCTGCTGCATCTGATCATTGCCGACTTTGGCGTTACTTCGCACCTGCAGCGCCAGGTCATTGGCTTCATTGGCACTGATCGCGTTTTTCTTGGTTTCTGCGGTGACTTCTTCAATGGAAGCGGTTAGCTCTTGGATCGCACTGGCTTGTTCGGTGGTGCCCTGGGACAAAGCCTGACCGCCATCGGAAATTTGCTGAGAGCCGATTTCGACCTGACTGGCGGCAATATTAATGTCGGACATAGTGCTACTGAGATTGGCAGTGATGTCATTCAGTGCTATTTTAATGGCCTGGAAATCGCCCAGATAGTCCGCGGTGATGTGCTGATCGAGGTTCCCCCGGCCAATTTCTTCTAAAGGTATCGGTGATTTCACGGACATAGCGTTTGAGGAAGTCGACAGTTTGATTCATATTGTCCTTGATCAGGGTATAATCGCCTTGATAAGTACCCACCATCCCGGTGTCGAGGTTTCCCTGAGCCAGTTCGTTTAAGGTCGCTGATGCTTCCTGAACCGGTGCCACCACGGCATCAAGCGTGGCATTAACACCGTCAACAATCCGGGCGAAATCGCCCTGATGTTTACTGATATCCGCGCGAGTATCAAGGTTTCCGGCGATACCGGCCTGAGCCAGCATGCCAACGTCTGTCACCAGTGCTTTGATTGACCGTACACATTGATTGACGGAATCGCCGATAAGCAAGAAGGTCTCATAGGTCGTTTGAGTATCGGCATCACAGTCGGCAAGCTCAATTAAAACATCGGTATTACCATGGGAAAGTTTGGTGAGTTCGGTTATCAGCTTTTGTGTTTCATTTTGCTGATAGTCCGAGATTTTTATCATTCGTCGTTCTTCTGTGCGGATGGCCGTGAGATCGGTGATAAATTCCATCGCGCCTATAATATTCCCCGAATGATCGGTGATTGGCAACCCGGTATAAGAAATATCGAGATCTAAACCATTGGGATGCGCATCCGTTTCGCTGGTTACGGTATGACCGGTACGCATTGCTCGGGTACAGGCACAATTTTCCGAATGGCAATCAGATGTTTTAAAAAGATGGTGACAAGGCTGACCGAGCGCTTCTTTTTTGGAAAGCCCCGCCGTTTGAGCACCGGAATCATTCATATAGAGAATTTCGAAGTCATTATTAATGATAAAAACCGGGTTGGGCATGACATCGATGTAGCCAACCAGGGCACCCAGCATCGCATTAACCCCGCCAACAATTTCTTTAAATCCGCCCTTAAAGGCATCCGCCGTACCGCGGGTATCCAGACGTCCTTCCACCGCGGCCTGGGATAGCATGGTTGATTCGCTAATCAGATCCCGGATGGTTGCGATGGTTTTTATAAGCGCTGGTGAGATTTCGTCCCGATCATCCTTGACTTCAATCATCGCCGAAACATCACCTTCGGAAATCTGGTTCATGGTCGCAATCACCACATTTTGCAGATCATCGGCCAGTCCGTCCATGGCCATGGCCATCTGGCCGATTTCATCGCGGCTATCCATATTCAGTCGCGCACCCAAATGACCCAGTCGCATTTCTTTGATCATATACTCCGCTTTTTTAAGCAGACGACTGATAACCGTACTGAGGAGAAACCCCAGGGACAGGGCCATCAGAACGCCAATCACCATCAAGGCTGTCATAGTTGTCACGGTGTTGTTTGTCTGGTTATGGTTGGCCTCGGACAGTACTTGGCCATCCTCAATCGTCATATTGTGGAGTTTTTCCAGGGCATCTTGTTCGGCCTGCGAGGCCATCCCGGCGGCCCCGGTAGTTGCGATCCGGGCCAGCGCTTCGGCGTCCTGATTCTGGCGGGCCAAGGCCATCACGGTTTCCAGCTCCGTGATATAAACCTTCCGGGAATCGAGAAACTGCAGATACAGTTGTTGCATCTCATCATCAAGAATGTTCTGTTTAAAGGATTCTGATAATTGAGTGATTTTTTCACGGCTGGCAGCAATTTTTTCGCCATTTTCCGCAATGATTGCGGGATCATTGGCGATGATCATATCTCTGATATAGCTATTAATCTTGCCAAACTCAATACCCATATCTCCACTTGCCGAGGTTGGCAGCGTCACGTGTTCATACAGGTTCGTACTCGATGCATCCAACGCTTTTATATTTGTGATCCCCACATAGCCGATAATACCGACGAGGACTGTTACCAGCATAAATCCGGCCAAAAGCTTTGTTCTGATCTTCATGTTGTAAAACCATTTCATTTTTAGACTCTCCCATCATAAACACTTAAATTATAATAATTCTAAACTAAAGCGATTTAATAATCAAGTCGATTATGTAAAATTCATGTAAATTTCGTTCTTTTAATTTAAATTTACTGCTCATAATAAATAAAACCATCCTGACCTGTGTCATTAGCGGGCTGATTTTACTGATGATTGGGGATGTGCTGCTTTAAACTGCGTCAACTAAAAAAGCAGCGGCTCAAGGCTCGCTGCTTTCAGGGCTCTAACCGGGGTAATGCCATTTCCCCAAACTCTCGAGCGCCGGTGACACGGTAGTCATGGAGTTCCAGATCGGTTCCAAACACCAGTTTGACCTGGCTGTTGGTAAAATTGGTGGCGGTTTCCAGGAGGTAACATCTTAGTAAAATAATAAAAGAATTGTTTTTTATCCAATTTTTGGCTTCCAATAACGAGAACCGTTTGCTTCACGGCATAATAACCCATTATCAATAAGGTCGCGCCTAAGTATGAAATAATCTCCGAAAGTATGCCATTCTTCACAAATGGAGTTTACCTCTTTTTCGGTATAATTACGGTTTGCTTCAAATTTATCGGCTAAATAGCAGAGCGTTGCAACTCTGAAGATCTTCTTTTGAGATAACTGGGTGATTTTTCCGGAATCATCAAGAAAATTGCTTATTTTAATTTTTTGTTCCAAATTCATTTTCTCCTTATCGTTTTGCATGATTTCCCTGCCATGAAATAATTGTAGCCCTTAGTCACAGGTTTTTCAATAAACGCTCCGTAGAGTTACCAATCTATTTGCTTATGACAAAGGGACGTTTCGTTTGTTGTGCTGTCAAAAATGTGGTATGCTGACAAAAACAACAGGAGGTGAAAGCAGCAATGGCAAGACAAGCGCGGGTCAAAAGCACAACGGGGATTTATCATGTCCTGCTAAAAGGTCTGGATGAACATAATCTTTTTTTGGATGATTCGGATCGGTCAATTTTTATGGAAAAGCTGAACAAAACTAGAGAAACCGGCGGGTTTCAGCTGTATGCCCATTGTCTTGTGGATAACCATGTGCATCCATTAAAATAAAGGAGTGAATAAATGAAACGAATTCTTGTGGTAGAAGATGATATGATGCTGAATTCAGGCTTATGCTATAACCTTGAATTAGATCATTATCAAGCCGTTTTTGCATATGACACTGCTATGGCTCTGGAAAAAATAAAGGATGAACCATTCGATTTGATTGTTCTGGACGTGAATCTTCCCGATGGCAGCGGATTTGACCTATGCAAGAAAATCAAGGCAATGCAGAAAGTTCCAATTGTGTTTCTGACTGCCCGTGATCTGGAAAGCGATGTGATGGCAGGCTTTGAACTGGGTGCGGATGACTACATTACCAAGCCTTTTAGCATCAATATTTTCCGCAAAAAAGTAGCGGTTATTTTGAAGCGGTCAGGGAAATCGGTTGATAAAGATACCTATGTGTGCGGCGAACTTACCATAGATTTTGATAAGATGGTCGCCGTTGTAAAGGGTGAGTCGGTTATTTTTACACCGACCGAATATAAAATGTTGAGGATTTTCACAAACAACCCCAATATCCTACTCACGAGACAGATACTCCTCGAAAAACTGTGGGATTATGAAAGCAATTTTGTCGATGAACACACCTTGACTGTTAATATAAATCGCCTGCGCAGTAAAATTGAAACAGAGGACAAGAAATATATCAAAACGGTTTACGGCATGGGCTATCTATGGGCTGGTGATAAGGGATGAAAAAAGACTTATCCACAAATGGCCTTTTCATCGGCAGCGGCACGGCTTTTGCAATTATTACAGGGTGTTTTATTACTGTGATCTTCGTTTATTCCGAGGATTGGATAATAAAGGGCGCTGCAATCGTCTTTTCACTGCTGTTTTTTTTATTGGGCATTACCTTGATTCTGGTGCTGCGAAAAAAACTGCTTGCTTTTTCGGAATCGCTAAATGTTTGTATTGACGACATTGTAAATGGAAAAAATGAGGTGGATTTTGACCTGGAATCGGAAACTTTAACGGGCAAATTCAATTACAAGCTCAAACGATTATATGAAATCATGGAGCGAAATAGCAATCAAACCAAAATAGAGAAGAAGGCTATTCAGGAGATGATCTCCGACATTTCCCATCAGGTTAAAACGCCGGTGGCGAACCTGAAAATGTATAATTCGACCCTCTTGGAAAGGCCCCTTTCACCTCAAAAACAACGAGAGTTCCTTTCGATCATGGAAACGCAGATCAACAAGTTGGACTTTCTCATGCAATCGATGGTGAAAATGTCAAGGCTGGAAACGGGTGTCATTGCGCTCGCCATTCAGTCCGCGCCATTGTACGATACAGTGGGACTTGCCCTTGGCAGTATTGTCCTACCTGCCGAAAAAAAGAATATTGAAGTCTCCGTAGATTGCGACCGGTCCCTCGAAGTGCCGCATGATAAGAAATGGACAGCTGAAGCCTTATTTAATATTTTGGATAATGCCGTCAAGTACACTGCGCCAGGCGGTAAAATAGCTGTAGTTGTTGAGCGCTGGGAAATGGCGACTAAGATTGATATTTCCGATACTGGGAAGGGAATTCCCGAACAGCATCTGGCACAAATCTTCAAACGTTTTTATCGAGAGGATGATGTTCACAACATCGACGGGATCGGTATCGGACTTTATTTGTGCCGTGAAATCATTACCCGTCAGGGCGGCTACATTCAGGTAAAGTCTGAATTAAACAGAGCTTCGACATTCTCCGTGTTCCTTCCCAATGAAAGGCAGCTGTGATAGCTGTCTTTTTGCTATCCAGAATGAAATATCTCAAAACTGTGACAATTGATTTTAAAATTGAGATCATTGAGAGACATTTACCCGGTATGATGAAAGAATAAACCAAAAACAGGAGGCATTATAATGAGTATATTGAGCACCAACGAACTGAAAAAATATTATGGCAGCAAACCGAACCTTGTTAAGGCACTCGATGGTGTCGGGTTGAATGTGGAGCAAGGAGAATTTGTAGCGATTGTAGGCACCTCCGGCAGCGGCAAATCGACTCTGTTGCATATGCTGGGAGGCTTGGATAACCCGACTTCCGGCAGCGTAGATGTAGACGGAAAAGAATTATCAAAGATGAGCGACGAGCAGCTCACGATTTTTCGTCGGCGGAATATTGGCTTTATTTTTCAGAACTACAATCTTGTCCCGACCTTAAATATTTACGAGAATATCGTCCTGCCAATCAGGCTCGATGGAGAAAAGCCCGATAACGAATTTATTGACAAAATTGTTCGAGCGCTTGGTTTGACTGAAAAGATTAATGGCATGCCCAACAACCTTTCGGGGGGGCAGCAGCAACGGGTTGCGATTGCGCGCGCGCTGGCAACAAAGCCTGCCATCATCCTGGCCGATGAGCCAACCGGAAATCTGGACAGCAAGACCAGTCAGGAAGTTTTGGGGCTTCTGAAAATAACAAGTCAGCAATTCCATCAAACCATCGTGATGATTACGCATAACAGCGAGATCGCACAACTTGCAGATCGGATTATTCGCATTGAGGATGGCAGAATCGTTGCGTGAGGGGAGATAGCGATGTTTCGGAATAATAATAAAGAAATTGTAAAGAGTTTAGCGGCAAATGGCCTAAAAAAGAATCGGAACCGAAATATGGTCATGGTGATCGCTATTTTTTTGGCAACGGTTTTGATTTCCTTTGTCTTAACGGCGGGGTTAAGTTTTTTTACAACGATGTACGAGTCATCCCAAGCAGCACCGGGACCAGGGGCAGACGGAGCCTTGATTGGTACCAGAGAAAATTATGATAAGGCGCTTGCTAACAGCCAGGTCGAATGGGCGGATTTTGTGAGTAAATGCAGTACAACCTCCTTGCATAATAACGACTTTGCAGGGATTCAGACAGAACTGCTTGCACCCGATGAAAGTTTTTATACTCACAACTACATTGCGTTGATACAGGGTGTTTTTCCAAAGACAAAAACACAGATTTTAATATCAGATACACTGGCACAAAAAATGGGGATAAAAGAACTCGGCACGGAAATAGCCCTACAGGTTGTAGTACTGCAGAATGCCGAAGAGCAGGAGCAAGAAATTCCTTTCGAGGTATGTGGAATTTATAAAAATCCTTTAGCTAATATAAGCGGCAGCTATGAGGAAATTTACACTGTGCCAGATTTTATTGAAACGTACAATCCCGAAATGCCAAAAAATAATAACGCGATTTATGTTAAGCTGAATAATCTAAATCCTTTTTTGCTAAAAAGCGATGTTTACAGTAAACTATCGGAGCTTGGGGAGGTGACTCACGCAGATGCGATTCAGACAAAAAATTATTCAACCTTCGCCTATTCGCTAGTTATGGCTCTGCCATTGCTTCTTTTTATAGTGTTGATAATGATGAGCGGGTATTTTCTGATCCATAATGTTTTTGCGATCTCGGTAACGTCCGATGTTCGGTGGTTTGGGATGATGAAAACCATTGGCACGACCAAAAAGCAACTCAAATCGATTTATATGAGACAGGTGCGGATATTAGCTTTGATTGGTATTTCTTTCGGGGCTCTAGCCGGATACGCTGTTGGTCTGTTACTGGCTCCGGAAATTATCCGTATGACCGATTATTATCTTTACTATAAAGCGCCAAATTTGTGGCTTGTTCTCTTGCTTGCAATCTTATTTTCATGGCTAACTGTTTGGATCAGTTGTTCGAGAACCCTGAGAACAGCCGCTTCATTTTCTCCGATTGAAGCGGCACGCTATACCCCGCGCCATAAGAATAAAGCATTTACGGTTATTTCCTTTGCACTGAGCGGAATTGTTTTTCTGACGGTCTGTAATGTGAGTTTTGGATTCCAAGTGGAAAACATGGTGGATCGGTATAATCAAAATGATAGCCGGATTTACCACACCGCTAATTTTTGGACTTTGGATGAACCCTATAACCCGATTACGGAGGAACTGAATACTGAAATAGAAAAGCTTTCATTTGTAAAGCGGACAGATGTAATCTATCGGGCAAAAACGAGGCCGGACTTGATAGAAGGTCTTTCGCAAAGAATGTATGAAAGCTTTCTTGCCGAAGTCAAACTGGATGGAAAGCTTAAACAGGAAATCGAGGCGATCGCCGAGGTGCAAGGAGAGACTGGCATTGTGCAACTTTTGCCAAACGGGAACATCAAGCTGGAAATCAGCGGATTGCCTGCTCAGCGGTTAGAGCAGGAAGCAAAATACCTGAAGATTTTGGATGGGGAGATAAATATAGAAAAATTTAAATCAGGTGACTATATTTTGTATCAAGATATTGATTACTTAAATATAACCGACCAGGAGGTTGATACAGACACAAAAATTCATGCCGGCGATGTTATGGAACTATCGTTTTATGAGGACTCAACCGACACATACCATATAAAAGAAGTGACAGTAATGGCCGTGATTGAAAAAGATGATCGATATGGTACGGGTGATATTAGTTACAATAATATAGTGTTGCCAGATACGCTCTTTCAATCAATTTATCCTAATTACAATGAGCGCATAGCGAGCATTCAAATCGTCGCAAAGGCCGGTTTGAATCAGCAACAAATAGAAGCGATTACGAATTTAGTAAAGAAAGAGCATAACACACAGATCCGCATGGATTCGCGATACGAGGACAGAAATTACTATACACATCAAAAAACATCGATTATGATTTTAGGTTTTTTCTTGGCCCTGATATTAGGTATAATTGGTATATCCAATATGGTCAATACACTGATTACGGATACCCTTGCACGTAAAAAAGAAGTGCTCATTTTCCAGGCGGTGGGAATGACCAGAAAGCAGCTATGGAAAGCTCTTTTTAAAAAGAATTTATTTCTTTGCTTCAGTTCAGCAATAATTGTTTTAGTGGCGGGCTGTTATATTACCGTGGCCGTGGCATCAGCCTCTATGTTTACCGGGTTTAATGGGATGTTGTTTGGCGTCAGTTTTTTCCTCCTTATAGCATTTATGGTGGTATTGTGTGCAGTACTGGCTACCATCATGACCCGACAACTAAATAAGAAGTCTGTCGTCGAAAGATTGAGAGAAATTGAGTAAGCAAAAAAGGGCATCCGATATGAAAAGGTAATTGAAAATACAATTCGGGAAGTTACTGCAAAAATTATGGGGTTTCATACCTCACAAGAGGGGGCGCCATTATCATTTTTCAGAATGGACACCTTCGGCCTGATCGCGATGATAACAAGGCAGTGTTTTCAAATCCCTTACAACGCTAGAAATTAGAGGAATGAGATTGACATAATAAATAACTATCGATAAAATAAAGAATAATTGGATACTAACTGAATTTTTTTAGGAGGAATAAGAATGAATCGTCAGGAAATAGTAGCGATGATTGAAAAGAATGCGCTGGAAACAAGTTTACGGGATGATATCTGCGCAAGGAGTACATTGTATGGTTTAAAAACCTACTTTGACTTTATTCCGGAGGAAATGATCACAGCGGCAATGTCTTTGGTTGGTGGATGCGGAAGAGCCAATGGTTCGTGTGGAGCTTATGTTGCCGGAATGCTTGCAATTGGAGCCAATTTTAATCCAACGATTGAAGAAGAACTGGCGAACCCTGAAGAGCTTAATGAGCTCAGACAAAGAGGGTTTGAAAAGTTACTGGAGTATCGGGATACATTTTATCAAGAATATAAAACCACCCTATGTCCGGAAATACATAAACAACTTTTTGGTCGAAGCTTCGATCTAATGGATGATAAGGAAGATGCAGAGTATTTAAACGTTCCCGGTCACGTTGAAAAATGTAGCACCGTTGTAAAGAATGCGGCCCGTATGGCAGCGGAGATTATGTTGGAAGACGAAGCTTACTAGACTGATGTATTTTTGCGAACTGAACATAGCAAATGAAGCGTCCCCAGGTCATTATGATGTAGGGACGCCGGGGAAATATGTGATAGAGAAGATTATACGGAGGATTTCATAACAAGAGAATAGTTGTTGTCTCGATGAAATTTGCATAACGAGCTTTAACTTGGCCGGTCAGGGAAATTAGTCTTAATTTGATATTGGGATCATCAAAGACGATATTGATTATATCTTTGCGTTCAAATAAATCGATAGCCCGTTTTAATTGAAATCCGGCTAATCATTCTTTACCGGATACTTTAATGTCCCCGTTTCGAGTTTCCAATTCGATGGCTATTTCAGGCGAAGTACCGATGGTTCCGACAGCGGTGGTGTCGGTAACGGTAAGC
Organism: Acetobacterium carbinolicum; assembly: GCF_047456275.1. GTDB lineage: Bacteria > Bacillota > Clostridia > Eubacteriales > Eubacteriaceae > Acetobacterium > Acetobacterium carbinolicum. Next base: position 3,951,705 of record NZ_CP173357.1, on the reverse strand, counting down.
TGGTCTGAGAATGAGGTGTTGATCGAACCTTCTTTCGTTGTTGCAAAAAATTTGAACGTAAGTGTATCAGGAAAGGTTACCGTAAGCGTTCCGTTTTTGGAGTATGCGGAAATATCATTGGTCACATCAGCAAAGGAAACAGCGATGGAACCCTCTCCGGAGGCATTAAAAGAACCCGAACCATGAAGATCAGAAGCGGTCAGATTGCCACCCTTTGATTGATAGCTGACGATTCCATTTATCTGGTTCATTGTAGTTTCGGCGTTGGTAGTCTGTATGTTTAAACGATCGGCATCGATGTTTTCAAAATTCAAACTGCCATTTGTACTGGTAATCCTGATATTAGATGCCTTTACATTTGATACTTTCACCACACCGTTTGTAGTATCAACATCAAACACACCCGATAAATTCAGACCAATTTCCGAATGTATGGTTCCGCTTGTGGAGTGTAGGGATATGCTGTCGGTATAGTTCGGCGGAATATAAATTTCAACGTACGATTCAAAACTGGAGCGGTTTGGCCGATCGCCCTCAGTAATTAGCAGTTCATCGCTTTGGGTGGAGGCTCTGGCATAATAGCTCGGTTTGTCTTCGTTCATGTACTCCTTTAAGATCACCTTGTCATTATCACTTTCCAAAACATGAATATCTTCTGCGTCATAACCAAGCCGAAGGCTCCCAAAATCTTCGGTATCGAATGTAAGCGTGTTGACGAGAGCAGTCGCTTTCTGTTCACCACACCCGGTTAAAATCCCCATCAGTAAAGTACTTATACAGGCAAATGAAATTAGATTGCGTTTCATAAAAATCTATCTCTTGTATGCGCTAACCAGGTTATCCATGCATACCCTTTGTTGATAAATAGATGACTGGCTGCGTCAAATATCAATTTCATGCTACTTTCCATCGCATTCGCCTTCCTAACTGAACCGTTCATTCAACGATCGTTATATTACTTTTTTTACCCAAACGTCAAGACGTTTTGTGGCAAGTTACCGTCGCTTCTTTATACCGATTAAAATATTGGCAAACATGACATGCAGTTGTCGTGTTTGTCATGATAAAATGACCTTATTCAAACAAAGGGAGGAAACACAAAATGAAATTAGAGGGGTTCGGGGTTTTTGTTAAAGATATGGCGACGATGATTCGCTTTTACCGGGATGTACTGGGGTTTGAAATTAAGGAAGCCGAAGATAGCAGCAATGTCTATCTGGAGAAGGACGGCACGCTTTTTCTTTTCTATGGCAGACAGGATTTCGAAAAAATGACGGGTCGCAGCTTTGGGTATGCTCAAGGTGTCAATGGGCATTTTGAAATTGCGCTGGGCGTAGAAAGCTATGATGCGGTAGACAGGGCATTTGCGGAAATCACTGCCAATGGTGGACAGGCAATGATGCTACCAACAACAGAGCCGTGGGGACAGCGGACTTGCTACATCGCAGACCCGGAAGGAAACTTGATTGAGATTGGTTCATTTGAAAAAGGGGCTAAAAATTAAACAGGGCGGTAAAATAAAAGAGTATCGGATCGTTTTATCCGATACTCTTTTAAATGATTCTGCTACTCCATTTCCAAATTAAACTGACAGGATCCGGTCTCCGTGTAACGGGCTTCTCCGTTTACTTCAAAGATCTTTCTAACATTTTCTTGGGTTAATACGGTTTTTGGCGTTCCCTCCGACACATTTTTACCCGAATCAATCAGGTGGATTTTGTCGCAAAAATGAGCTGCCTTCTGAAGATCATGAAGAACAATCACGATTGTTTTGCCGGATTTTTTTAAATGGTTTAGAATAAAAAGCTGATGTTTAATATCCAAGTGATTAGTGGGTTCATCCAGAATAATCGCCTCAGCATACTTTCCATTTTAGAGAGTGTGTGAGGCATTTATGAACGGACCGAATAAAAAAAGCTTTATCCAAATGAAAAGATAAAAACGATGCTATATCAGCAATTTGCCCAAAAGACTCAATGTTGGAATCGGTGAATATACTTATTACAGCGATAATAAAAACGCTCCGGAGAAATTTTATGATCACATTGAACACCATTATGAATTCCTGGGAGATAGGCTGATAATCGGTAAATTCTGTGCCTAGCAGCGGGCATTAAGTTCATCATGAATGGTGCAAACCACCGAATGGATGGGATTACAACTTATCCCTTTTATATCTTCTCCTTATTAAAAAGGCAGAGCGTTGATGTTTTTAACTGCTCTGCCTAACCCTTTAGAGGAATGAAGATTTAGAGGCGCGTTAATGTGTAATGATAAAGGCTGTGCCGATTTATATGCTAATTCATTTGTTCTAACGGAAATGTAATTTGCCAATTTCCTTTTGTGTTAAGGCCTGCTACGTAAAAGCTCCCATATAAGCGATAATTTTGCAGATCTTCTTTTTTGACATCAAAAACAAATTCATCATAAGTGATGGATATGCCGTTGCGATTAGTCTGATAGGATATGTTATAATCACGCGCTACTTTATTTCCGTTTTCATCCATTAAATAAAAGGAACCATGTGGGTCTAAGGTAAGCTTTTCGGTAACTTGCATTTGAACGTGTAGTTTCCCATCAATAAATCCAATATTTGAAAGATTAAGATTATCCATTATGGGGTAAATTGTCGACTCTGGGACTAAAAATTTACGCTCTTCCGTTAGCGCGGCGTTTTCATTTGAAGAACCGCCACCATTTGGCGATTGGGTTTGGTATTCGGATTCAGTCTTGTAATCAGCAAGGTCCAAGTCGATTTTAACATTCTCGCTAGAAGTCTTGTGGCTTATAAATTCCCGAACGGTAAATGTGATTTTATCTTCAGTAATAGTGTTTCCCCCTTGTTCTTCAATCGTAATTAAAAATGTGGCTGTTTTGGTGCTTTTGTCATAGTCAACGAACGCGCAATGCGCACTACTGTCAAATGGGCGATTGATATCATAGCTGTCAAAAAGGTCGGTCGTTTCATCAATACGATCTGACGTTAAATCTTGCATGGTAATATAGATTTTTGCAACATTGTCATGAATGTAAGCCGATACAACCTCTACTTTGATGCCGTTATCTTCGACGGATTTTTGAACTGGCATAAAAAACTGGGCAATAGTTGGAGAAACCATATACATGAGCTGATAAACGGGCGCTACAGTTGCGGCCAACACTGGCATTGCTAAGCAGGCGCAAAGGCATAGCGATACCAAGATTATGAGCGGCTTGCGAAATGAGTAGATTTTGCTATTGGATTGTTTTTCACATTTTTTCGCTTTATCGATGGTATCTTGCAGCAAATTTTTGTCAGGACTTACTTGTTGGTTGAGTTTAGTATACTGTTCTCTAAACATAGTTTTCCTCCTTCATAAATTCTTTTAATAAGGCTCGTGCACGAGTTAGCTGAGTTCGAATCGTTGAATTCTTCCGATTGAGGGTAAGACTGATTTCTTCAAGTGACATATCCTCATAATAAAATAAATGAATAACTTCACGATATTTTGCGGGTAATTTTTGTAATTCGGTATAAAGATTGACGCTATCCTCGGTTTCAAACATGATGTCAGTTGTGAGTTCTTGGGTCTTTTTTCGCCATAAAGAGTTCCAAAAGTTATTTGAACAATTGATTGTCACGCGGATTAGCCAGGCTTTTCGATGTTCTTCATTGTTAAAAAGAGACTTCTTTTTAACATAGCGAAGAAAAACCTCTTGAAATACATCGTCAGCATCATGCTTTGTTCCAGTGCGAGCAAAAGCAAGGCGATATACCATATCTGAATAAAAGCTAATAACTTTTTCAGTGCAGTCATACAGATGCAATGAGTGTTGTTCCATGATTGTAACCCTCCTTTCACTCGTAACACCATCAGACTAACCAAAATGCTACATAAATAAAAAAGATAGATAGTTTTTTTTGGTTTGATTGGTTAAAATAGACTGTGCATGTCGGTTTTATTGACGATGTCCTCACAGCGAGTCAATTCGAGATAAGCAAGTTTTCTACATCGTGGACTGTGATGCCAGCGATCTAATTTATTATACATCACAACCCATATGCAAAATGGTGAAACACTTAAATTTTCGTCGTTAAAAATTATCGTAGTCTATCGGAATAAGTTTTTTTCTATCAAGGTAAAGAGGTTGCTTCAATCATTTGTGAAGCACAAATAAAAGCCCTTTTTAAATAATTTTTTAAAAGAGGGTAGCGCCGATTAGATAGTGAAATCGACAAAAGAAAGCATGACGAACAAAGCTTCTATTCGTCATCGCAAAGCGGATAATCGAGGACATGATATTGACTAATATATTTTATTCTGCTAATATAACTAGATAATAGGATAAAGTCAGAAATCAGACAATGAAGTCAACCTGGTGGGGTTGGCTTTTTTTGTTATTGATCCACACTGCTTGTGAAGCAAAAACCTGGATATAGCGCGAACAAGGTTTCTTTCGAAATATGATACTTAGGAGTAATACGGATGAAGGATATTACAGATTATTTATGGGTTGTTATCTCGGCGATGATTGTATTTCTGATGCAGCCGGGCTTTATGGCATTGGAAACCGGACTAACACGTGCAAAGAACTCTATCAATGTTGCGATTAAAAATATGTCGGATTTTATTTTATCGGTTGCCGCTTTTTGGTTTATTGGTTTTGGTCTGATGTTTGGTGAATCATTTCATGGGGTGGTTGGAAGCAGTGATTTTTTTGTAAATTTTGGTCAAGACGACTGGAAGGCCGCTTTTTTTCTTTTCCAGGCGGTGTTTGCTGGCACCGCGGCAACCATTGACTCGGGTGCGGTTGCGGAAAGAGCAAAATTTAGCACCTATTTATTGATGTCTTTTATTACCTCAGCCTTTATTTATCCGGTTTTTGGTCATTGGGCCTGGGGCGGTTTATTCTATCCGGATAATACCGGTTGGCTGGAACAACTTGGATTTCTTGATTTTGCCGGATCGACGGTTGTTCACTCCATTGGTGCCTGGGTTGGACTTTCTGGGGTGATCATTATTGGCCCAAGACTCGGCCGGTTTGCCAAAGATGGCAAAGCAAACAAAATAAGAGGTCACAATCTCGTTTTTGCATACTTTGGTGTTTTTATTTTATTTTTCGCTTGGTTTGGCTTTAATGCCGGAAGTACGCTAACAGCGACGACAAAAATCGCCGGCATCATTGCCAATACCTTGATCTCTGCCTCTTTTGGCGGGCTTACGGGCTTATTCGTTAGTTGGAAATTCAGCGAAAATCAACTTCCGGAACCGGAAAGTATCATCAATGGTATTCTTGGAGGATTGGTGGGAATAACGGCGGGCTGTTATTACGTGAGTGAAGTTGGGGCGTTGATTATCGGGATTGTTTCGGGTTTAATTGTCTATTCTGGAACCCTGCTGCTTGAAAAACTCAGGCTGGATGATGTGGTTGGTGCAATACCGGTACACGGATTTGCCGGCGTATGGGGGACCATTGCTACCGGGATCTTTATTCAGGAGCATTTTTTGTTTGAATTGGGGATGACCCGTTCGAATCAGATTATGATTCAACTACTGGGTGTGTCCGCGGCATTTGTCTGGAGCTTTGGCGTATCATTTGTATTAATGACGATTATTAATAAAGTCTATCCCATGCGCGTTTCCCCAAGTCATGAAGAAATTGGTCTAAACATTGCCGAGCATGGTGCCAGTACCAGTATTTTTGAACTTTCAAATTCAGTCCGGAATATCATTGAAAATAAAAACTTTAAAAATGCAGAGAAAATTGAAGTCGAATTCGGAACCGAAATTGGTGAATTGACAGACTATTTCAATAGTATGGTCAATGATTTAAAAGAAAAAGAAGAAATGGCCGAGGAAGCGTTAAAATCCCTGCATCATATGGCGGTGACGGATGGTTTGACGAAAATTTTAAATAGAAAAAGTGTAACCGATGCGTTGGAAAAAGAAATTAACATTGCCATCAACTATGAAAAAAAATTATCGATATTACTGTTTGATATCGATTTTTTTAAAAAAGTCAATGATCAATTCGGGCATTTAGCAGGGGATCAGGTACTGGTTGATATCGCGAAGAATATCAGCAATGCCCTGAGAAAGACCGATTATTTTGGACGGTATGGTGGCGAAGAATTTCTTGTCATTATGCCGAAAACTGATTTGGAGGCAGCCTATATCTTTGCCAATATGATCAGAGAAAAGATTGAAACGATGATCTGGGATTTTAGCGAGGGCTATACGATTACGGTTAGCGGGGGTGTTGTTGAAAATACCGGAGAAGATTTAAATAAAATGATTAACCAGGCGGATACACTGCTTTATTGTGCCAAAGAAGAGGGCAGAAATAAAATTGTAAAGCAAATGTTAGTATAGACTTATGATCGATTAGTCGTGTCATGACAAGCAAAATGGCTTCTAGTCAATAATGCGCGTTCGTTATCACCTTGTTTTTATCTTCTGATTTTGCCCATAGCTTGTTTAGCGACAAGCTATGGGCAACTCATCCGGCATTTGATCCATCAACTATTCTTAGTGCCTTTGGCGACTTTCCATTGCCAAGAATACCAGGTTATCAGCAGCAGGCAGAGTACTTCCACCGATGCAAAAAACAGATAGTGTAAATAGAAGGAACCACCACCAATCACAAATATTATTGTAATGATTGATGCGATAATATTTGCCCAACGGTTTACTTTGTAATTTAAAACACGCGATAGATAGATCATTATAATCGGAATCTGAACGAACACTGCCATAACAACTAACAACTCTTGCGTGATTATTACATCCGTAGTACCCATAACCAGATCATTCAAGGCTTCTGGCAATACGAAGGTAAGAATATCGGCAAAAGCCATAGAAAACATCACAACGATCCACAGTACAGACAATCGTTCTCTCGTACATAACGGCTTTTTCTTTTCATCTGAATTCATCTCTTTTCCCTCCATTATTTTTATATAATTTATGGTTGCACATTTATACAAAAATTCTATCTGTTAAGAGCTCTTTAAGGCTTGATTTTGGAAAGCTTTTATTCAAATAGTTACTTTTTATCGTTATCTTCAATAATTTCATAGGAAAACACATCTTCCAGTTTAATTTTGAACACTTCAGAAATGCGGAATGCCAGCTCTAAAGACGGGGAGTACTTAGAGTTCTCAATGGCCACAATCGTCTGCCTTGAAACGCCGGTCTTTTTAGCGAGCTCCTGTTGAGTCATCTCATTATTATAAAAACGCAACTTTCTAATAGTGTTAGAAATCACGAATTTAGACATTTTTGACCCCTTTCCTGTAAAAATATAACTGCGAAAGGCCCTCAAAAAGCGATCCCAGACTAAATGATATAAAAATGATGTTAAGCATAATTGCTGGTGGCATTTTCAGATATAATGATAAAAGGGCTATAATAAAGCCGATGCCAACCATAACAAATGAATTTCTCATGGCTTTGAGTGCAATTAGCTTATCCATTTCATCTTCAATACCTGTAATTTCAAGTTCTTCATAGATTTCATTTTTACCTACATTGCTTACTTTTTTTGCAACCTCTTTTGCGACCTCGTTTGCCACAGCAAGAATAATGTGAAAGATAATCTGAATAAGTATGACAACAACGATACCACCGCCGATAGCAACAAGCATTGTAGTTGCCCAAAACTCTAAATTGTTTAGCAGATCTTCTCCGATTTCCAGATACTTCGACATCCCATAAATACTGTATGTCACTAATACCAATACACCGGCAATGATTGAAGTAATTACTTTCTTCTCTTGATAATTCATTTTTTCCTCCTTGTAAGATGTAAGTAGTTTATTTTATACATAGAGTACATCATATCATCCTCAATGTCAATAATATTTTACATAAAGTAATGATATCTATACTTAAGATGCGATTTTCTACTGAAATAGACATGACAAACGAAACGTCATCTCGTCATAAACTTGCCATATTTAGCATTATAATAGCCGGTATTCACGACAATCATAACTTTTATTTTCACTTACTATGTCATAATCTTATAACTAATTGAGCGGTGCTCGCCACTTTAGTTTCTATATTGAATGATATTATAAATCAATTAAGGGATTGATTTATAATTCAGCATAGGCTACAATAAATAAAACAGTACTAAAAATAACTAAAAAGAATTAAAATTATCAATAAGTAACAAATGGCCATTAACAAACGAAATGAGTTGAAACCCAATAAAATCGTTTACAAGGAGGTTAATGTGAAAGATTACAACGATAAACGTAGTGTATTTCTGATCTTAATAATCGCTCTCATTGTATTATTTGGTGCTTCGTTTTTTATTGGTCGATACACGATCGACATTCATAAACTTCTGGATTTATTCGTTTTAAAAATCCAAAATAAGCCCTTTAATCAATATGAAGAATTGAATACAATTATTTTTAGTATCAGGCTTCCAAGGATTTTTGCATCATTATTGATCGGAAGCTCACTGGCCGTTTCGGGAACTGTTTTTCAAAGTATTTTTCGAAATCCGATGGTATCGCCGGATGTATTAGGTGCAGCCAATGGTGCCGGATTTGGGGCAGCAATTGGAATTCTATTGTCGGTTGGTTTTTGGGGTGTTCAAATCAGTTCATTCATTTTTGGTATTTTAGCGGTGCTCATAACCTATTCGTTGAGTATTGCGTTAGCGAAAAAAGGCGATCCAGTACTGATGCTGGTGTTGGCGGGAATTGTGATTGGATCAATTTTTTCTTCACTGATATCATTAACCAAATATGTCGCTGATCCGAATGAAACGCTGCCAACAATTACATTCTGGCTGATGGGAAGCTTAACATCGGTCAAAGCAAAAGAGGTTTTGCTATTAACAATTCCTGTTTCAGCAGGGTTAATTCCACTGTTTATCTTTCGAAACAAGTTAAATATCATGGCTTTTGGAGATGAGGAAGCGCAATCTTTAGGAATTAATGTTAAGAAAACGCGGTTATTGTTTATTGTCTGCGCTACGATAATAACGGCAACATCGGTCTCGTTGTGTGGCATGGTCGGATGGGTAGGCCTGATTATTCCGCATATTACCAGAGCCTTAGTCGGAACAAATCACAAAACGTTGATCCCGGCATCGATATTAATAGGCGCAATATATTTAATGGTTGTAGACGATTTGGCCAGAACACTTTTTAGTGTTGAAATTCCATTGGGGATTATAACTTCCTTAATTGGAGCGCCATTTTTTATTTACCTACTATTTCAAAAGAAGGAGTAATTGAAAATGCGGATACAAATAAAAGATTTATCGTGTGGCTATAAAAATTTAAAAATTGTGGAATCAATATCTTTTGATATCAAAGAGGGCGAGATCATCTGCTTATTAGGGCCAAACGGAGTTGGCAAAACAACTTTTTTTAAAACGCTGTTAGGGTTTATTAAACCGCTCGGTGGAAATATTCAATTCAATGGCCAGGATATAAATAAATTGACCTGCAAAGAATTTTCGCAAGCGATCGCTTATGTACCACAAGCGAACAGCTTACCCTTTCCCTTTCCGGTAGTTGATGTTGTGGTTTCGGGAAGAAATGCTCACACGGGTATAACTTCAACGCCAAAGCGGGAAGACTATGAATACGCATTGGAATGTATTGACGGCTTAGGTCTCAGTAATATGAAAGATAGAATTTACACCGAGTTAAGTGGTGGCGAGCAGCAAATGGTGTTGATTGCCAGGGCAATGGCACAGGCACCGAAGCTGTTAATAATGGATGAGCCGACTTCAAATTTAGACTTTGGGAATCAGGTCAAAATTATTAATAACATTAATTTGCTTAAAAAAAAGAAGCTTGCAATTGTCATGACAACCCATTCGCCAGATCATGTGCTGTTGTTTGGATCAAAAGTGGTAATCTTTCAAAATGGCAAACAAGCATATTTTGGTGATCCGAAAGCGGTTTTAACAGAAACGTTGCTAGGGGAAATTTATGGAGTGGAGGTAGATGTATGCCAGGTTAATACAAAAAGAAAGAAAAGAATCGATGTTTGTGTTCCAAATATAATAATCTGATACATGGCGATAGTGGCATAAAAATGCACCAGCACCAGTTACGAAAGGGAGAAAAGAGTGAAAAGACGAGTAATTTGTATGATATTAGTGATTTTAATCATGATGACAGGATGTGCAGCACAAAAAGAGTCAAAAACAGAGGTGACAGATAACAGTGCGGGCTCATCAGAAACCGTATCAATTACTGATATGGCGGGAAGAACAGTGGAGATACCCAAGACAATTGATCAGACACTGAGCAGAAGTCCAGTGGGTACCCTGGTGATGTACACGTTAAATCCTGGAAAAATAGCAGGGCAAAATTGGGAACCGACTGAGAGTGAAAAAGAATACTTGGATAAAGACTTTTTAGCATTGCCGATGCTATCGGGATGGTATGCTGATGGAAAAGTTGGTAATGTTGAAGAAATAGTAAAGGCCGCACCGGATATTATCTTCTCCAGTTTTTCGGGAAAAGCAACACAAGGAACCATCGACCAAGCGAATAGTATCCAGGAACAGTTAAAGATTCCGGTTGTTATGATTGATTCAAGTCTTGAGAGCATGTCAAAGACATATGAATTTGTCGGGAATTTAGTTGGCGAAGAACAAAAAGCAGAAAAGTTGGGACAATATATTGACAATCTCTTGAGTGACGTTAAAACGAAGTCGGCAACAATTGATGACGAGAAAAGAATTTCCGTCTATTATGCCGAAGGAACGGAAGGCTTACAGACTGATCCTTCAGGCTCACAGCATTCTGAACTGATTGACCTGATTGGGGCTGTAAATGTGGCTGAAGTCGAAATCAAGTCGGGGATGGGAAGATCATCGGTATCGTTAGAACAGTTGTTGCAGTGGGCACCGGAGGTTATTATTGCTTGTCATGACCAGGGATTTGCAGCCGAAGGCGCGACCTATGATGCGGTATTAAGCGATGATCGGTTTAAAACCCTTGATGCAGTTAAAAACAAAAAGGTCTATGAAGTACCCTATCAACCGTTTAATTTTTTTGATCGTCCGCCGTCGGTGAACCGTATTATTGGGATTAAATGGCTGGGTAACTTACTCTATCCTGAGATTTATGATTATAATCTCGATCAGGATACGAAGGCGTTTTATAAGCTGTTTTACAATATCGACCTGACCACAGAACAGATTAAAGAGATTTATAAAAATTCTAAATAAGAAGGTGAACGCTATAGAAATGAATGTGAAAAGTTTTGAACATGTCGTCAATAATATTTTCGCACCGATTTATCCGGTTATTGCAGAAAATATTATTAACGAAACCGGTATCACCCGTGGCGTGTGTATTGATGTGGGGACTGGTTTTGGAAATCTGGGTTTGGAACTCGCGAAACTTGCGCCAGATATTGAAACCATTTTGTTTGATTTATCAGATGAGATGCTAAAAGAAGCTCAGCAAAATTGTGTGCGTATGATGCTTTCAGATCGGGTCAGAATTCAGCAGGGCAATGTCGAGCAATTGCCATTCGAGGACAATATGGCGGATCTGATTATTAGCCGGGGCTCGATTTTTTTCTGGGACGATCAAGTAAAAGGGGTTAATGAAATTTATCGGGTTTTAAAGCCAGAAGGCTATGCTTATATCGGGGGAGGATTTGGTAATCAGGAATTATTATTACAAGTATCTGAAAAAATGGAGGAACACGATCCCGAATGGAAAAATGATCGCAAAAAACGAGCGGGTGAAAAAGGATACGTACATTTTGAAAATATGATGAAGCAAACAGATATCAGTCATTATGAAGTGAGTAGAAAGCAGGCTGGATTATGGATAATATTCAAAAAGTAAATCCGTGTTATATCTGCGCCAATGAATGTATAATCAAAGAAGGAAACACCGGATTATGCAAAAAATATACAATAAGAAATGGGGAATTAATGGAAACAGCGCCCGATAAACATCTTGTCGTATGTGGCATTTCCATTGAAACAATGCCAATGTTGCATTTTTATCCCAAAGGGAAGTTTTTGCAAATAACGACAACCGGATGTAATTTAAATTGTCCCGGATGTATATCGACGATTCTGGTCCAAGAGATTGGTCAAAATAGTGCCGCACTACACCATATGACGGCTGATCAAATCATTGATAAGGCTAAAAAAGAACACTGTATGGGAATCTCATTTTTAATGAATGATCCAATCGCTTCTTATTTTACGTTTCAAAATGTTGCCACCAAAGCCAAAGCGGCGAATCTTTTAGTTGGTTGTTCGACCAATGGGTATTTGACAAAAAAATCGGCACAGACGATGGCAGCGTATATTGATTATGTCAACATCGGCTTAAAGGGATTTTCGGACGCAGAATACATGATCTGTGGAGCAAAATCCATTACTCCGGTACTTGAAAGCATCGAAATTTTTTATGATGCCGGCATTCATATTGAAGTATCGTGTACATATAAAAAAAATGATGAGAAAAGCGTTGAAAATTTTGCTTCCTGGCTAAATCAATCCAACTATAAGATTCCGCTGCAAATCATGAGATATATTCCTCTGGAAGGTGCAAACCCGGCACTGGAACCAACAATCTGCGAAGCCGAACAATTAGCGACTGTATTAAAAGAGAAGTTACGGTATGTATATCTGTTTAACAGTCCCGGGACAAAATTTCTCAATACCTATTGTCATCACTGTGGATGCTTATTAGTAGAACGGGATTTTTACGGGCCGATGGGGGCAAAGACCCGAAAGATCGGGTTGGATGTGGATAATAAATGTCCAGAGTGCCAACAAAGTATCCCCATAAAAGGATTAAAGCAACGCGATGATTATACCGAAGAAGCGTTTGAAGGAGGGTATCCATTCACGCGCGGATTGGACATGATTAAGGCCATTCTGATCGCTTCTGGTGTGGATAGGATTTCAGATGTGGTTAATATATGGGAGCGTATGCTGACCGGGAAAAATATGAGTAATTGGCATCATGACTTACAATCAATTGAGAAATATATTTTATCCATTCAGAAATTTGCCGAGTATTCCGGCACTGAGAAAAAAGCCCTGGAACTAAGTACGTATATGCAGAGTAAGTATGACGAAATACAAGTAAAGCTTCAGGATGTAACATCAAAACCGCGCGTGTATTACGTTATGGGTAAACCGCTTTTCTGCCTTAAAGGCGAACGTTTTGAAAATCAGCTGGTCGAAGCAGCGGGCGGAATTAGCGTTAATAAAGAAGTTATAGGTGATGGGCGACCGGGAATGAACATAAGTAAACAGCAACTAAACGAATTGAATCCCGAAGTAATTTTTATATCGTCTTTTCTATCCAATTCAATCGATGATTTCTATAAGGAATGCTTAACAAAAGGTATCAAAGTAAACGCGGTTCACTCAAAAAGAATCTTTACGCATACCTATCCCAATTGGGATTTTGGAAGTCCCAGATGGATTCTTGGTTTGATGAATATTGCAAACATTTTGCATCCTGAGCTATTCCACTTTGACATGTTTGAAGAAGCGGAATATATGTACCGTGAATTTTATCACCGTGAATTTGACGCTGAAAAAATCAATTTGTCCTTTGCAACACCAACAAGCGACTGGCATTGGCGTGATTGTTAGCAGTGTACCGAAACAAATCAAACCAATTAGAGATAGAAACGGGTTAAGCTGCATTAAGTTTGGTAAAAATTCGGCTTTGCGGGTCTAACGGCATGGGCTTAATAAGAGCTGCCAGTGTGATAATGATTATGGTTGAAAACATAAGATAAAAGAGAAAGATGCTTAACAAATTGAAGAAATACTACGCCTTAAAATTACATGGGTTTAAAATTAAGAACTATTATTGCTCAATGTTTTTTATTGGCGTTTTTTAGTTTTGATGTCAGGTGTTTTTAACTTATTCTTGTGGAAAAACAGAAATATACTCTCGTAGTAAGCCTTTATCTTCTTGGGTAAAAAATAACCTTGAAAAATTTTCGATAAAGTACTGGATTTTACAAATGATCCGTGTTATATTTTAACCACGGTTAATGCTGCATATTAGTTGTGAGTAGGATTGGAGTCTAACAGTTAATGACAATCCCATCACAGCGTTGCAATCGTTTACCAGACTCTAATGATTAAAGGGAGAGTTTTTAATGAATCAGAGAGAAAACGTTATGGCAGTGTATCGTGGCGAACAGCCGGATTACTATGGAGATTTAATGGCAGCGGTAGAATTTATCCCGGATCCGCTATTTATTCGGGATGCGATGATTCCTCAGGACGGCAAAGAATACATGGATTCCTGGGGAACGGTTCGTGTTTTTTTGCCGGGCGCACCAGGTCCTCATCCTCATATCACCCGGGACAACGTGGTTATTACAGATATTGAAAAGTGGGAAGAGCAGCTGGTAGTACCGAACATTGACCAATTGGATTGGGCACCAGCTCGGGAAGCGGCATCCCAAATCAATCGCAACGAAAAACTGGCCTGTTTCTTTTACCCTGGTGGCCTTTTTGAGCGAAGCCATTTTCTTCTGGGTATGGAAGTTGCCCTGATGAATTATCTGGAGTATCCGGATGAAATGAAAGCTCTGCTTCGGGTGATTGCTGATCATAAGATGGCTTACATCAGAAAGGTAGCAGAAGAAACCCATCCCGATATCATCTTTTATCACGACGATTGGGGAACCAAACAAAATCTGTTTTTGCCCCCTGGCGTTTGGCGGGAGATCATTAAACCACTGCAGCAGGAAATTGCCGATACCATCCATCAATGCGGCATGATCTACATGCACCATGCGGACTGTATCTTAGAACCCATTGCAGCGGATCTTGTTGAGATTGGCATCGATATCTGGCAGGGTGTCATCGCCCAGAATGATATCGTAAAAATCCAGGAGATCACAAAAGGAAAACTGGCCATGGTGGGTGGCATTGACGGACCGAAAATCGATATAGAAAACATAACCGAAGAAAAAATTCGGGAAGAAGTGCGTCGCGCGGTGGATACTTATTGTCCTGCTGGACGTTTCTATCCATCCATTCCTAATGGTGTCTGCTTTCGTGAATGGAACAACAGTATCTTCATGGATGAGTTAACGAAATATGGGCGGGACTATGCAGAAAAACATCCCATCGCTTAGCTGTTAAAACACCAGGTAGACAAAATAAAACCCGACATTGATAGTTTTTATCAACTTAAAAAGTTCGAACCGTAAGCACCCGGTTCGAACTTTTTCATTATCACCCAAATGATGTTTCGTCTGTTATATGGCGATAAAATAATAATATAATGTCAATAGCAAAGCTCCCTTGCCACAACGGCAATAACAGGAGCTTTAAAAGATTTACTGATTGTAATTTTCGGGCGGTGAAATAATGAGGCCTAAGGTTCGTGCTTTGCGACCCGGAGCGGGCTTATTCTGATAAAGCGGCTGAATGATTTTTACGTACTCAGCGATTGCGGTGGTCAACTCTTCATCGGTTGCATAGATTGGGGCAAGAGAAAAACCTGACCGGTCGTTTAGAATATCGATATCCGGTCTTTTACAATAGGCTTGAAATTGTTTGATAAAGCCAAAAACATACTGCATAAACATTTGCAGATAGGCATCGCCGACGTTTTCGCCACTTAGTGCCTGACCACCGGCATCTAGATCAATAGCAACTGCATAGGTTTTTTCAATCGTCCCTCTGATTTGATTTTCTTCGACAACTTTTAAAATACCGTCATTTGTCATCCGTTTCAAGTGGCGATATAGGGTTGCCTGTGGAATATCATTATATGTTTCGGCAAGTTGTTTAGCGGTTGCTTTTCCAACAGAATAGAGCTCTAATAACAGTTTGCATTTTATTGGGTGTGTAAAGCAATCCATAATTTTTTCTTCCATTACATTTCCTCCTGACAGTTTATGACAATATTATCATTATGATAATAAAAAGTCAAATCAGAATCATTATGTGATACCGGGGGGCGGGACATGCGAAAAAAACAGGCATTTTTTTACGGATCGCTGCATCATATTTCATGTCGGTTGAAGTTTTGCCATGTTGCCCGCATGATCAATCCTTCAAAAAATCAAGTACCAGTTGATTAAAGGCCTTATCTTCAAAGGCACCATGGCCAAGGCCGTTGCAGATGTAGAGGGTGCTATTGGAAATTTTAGCGGCCATTTCTTCGCTGGCGTTTTTTCCAACCACTAAATCGCAATCACCACCGATAATAAGGGTGGGACTTTTTATTTGTGCAAGTGATTCGTAAGCATTGTGACTTAGGCATGATCTTGCCTGGATCATAAATCGATCAAAAGATTTCGGTTTGCCAAATTTTGTTAGAATCGGGTAAAATGGTCTGAATTTTTTTGCTTTATCCTCCGGGTATGTCTTTTCGATGGAACTGATAAATAGGCTCTTATAATCATGATTTGTAGCCATCGTTATCCAACTGTTAACAACCGTTTCCATGGTTTTGTTTGGCCGTGAAGCTGAAACACCAATGACAAGTTTATCGACACTTTGGGGATGATCAATGGCAAGAAATTGAGAAATCATCCCTCCTTGAGAAAGTCCCATCACATGGGCGTTTTGGATGTTTAATTTAGCCATTGCGGTGTGAAGATCGGTTGCCATTTCCCGGGTTGAGTACCCTTCATCAAGATGATTTTTACGACTAAAGAAATAAACCGTATAATCTTTAGCATAACGTTTATACATCAGAGCGAGCGCTATCGCGGCACCCTTAACGGTCTTTAAACCATCACCAAGGCCAGGGATAATGACTAAATTTTTATCACCTTTTCCAAAAGAAACGTAATCCATAGCGGTATTTCCGATTTTTACGTGACGGCTTATTGCATGATAAAACATAATTGCACCTCCATTAATCAGCTATGCCATTTTTTACAATATTCAGGTAATTTATAAGTTCTTCTAGATAAGCATCTTTTAACATACCCACATCATCAAATGAATCAATTATGGGGTTGAATTCTTGATTAAAACCTTCAACAACCCATTTTATGATTTTTGTATTTTTCTGTGAACTGGGTTCTTTGGTGAGATGATCCGAAAGAAGGCTATCATACAGCGACTCTGCAGAGGCTTCATATCGATTGATTGTTTTCTTGAAAATCGCGGAATGATCATCAATGAAGGCTCTTTTTAGCAACTGATATTTTTCGGGATTGCTGATATGCCAATTAAATTCAATCGCCGCATAGCCAATAACAACCTCAAACAGATTGCCTTTTAAGTTTGACATGTCCTTTGTGGTTTCGGTAACTAAATCGGCGATGACCGAATCTAAAATAAAAAAGTACAGATCTTCTTTATTCTTAAAATATTTAAATAGACTGCCTTTGCTAATGCCGGCAAATTTAATGATGCTATTTGTCGAAGCCGTGTCATAAGGATGCTGAGAAAATTCCTTTAATCCGGCATCAAAAATAAGGGCTCTTTTGGTTATATCAAGTTCATAAAATAATCGTTCTGGCACGCAAACCTCCCATAAATGTTGTGTTTAATATTAAGATCCGATGACCACATGGTCACTAGTATATTATAATAGTATTTAGATCATTCGTCAAGAAATAATATTACCAATGATGACGAACCGACTCCATGTAGGTGAGAAATGGTGGTCAAGGTTTTATAGTATTTCAAAATAGTTCTTGCATTAGTTATCGAATCGAACTATCCTTTGAATAACCCTTCTGTAAATAGCACACTGCCGACAATCTGCTTTGCATTGATAATTTAGATTGACTGTAGAAATTCACTTGGAGTAGCACCGAAATACTAGCGACTTACGGAAGAGCTTAGTATTTCGCGATGAGTCAGTAGAGATTAAAATAATCTTAATAACTAAATTTATGGAGGTTCACGACATGTTAATTAAATTTCCCATTAAAAGTACGATAGAAGCCAGGCGGTCAGCCCGCAGTTATCAAATGCTTTCGGTTGATCAGGATGTCATGGATGCCATCAAAGCCTTTGTCATGCCACCGGGATACCAGCATTTTAAATGGGAACACCCCAATGTTGATATTGGGATATGTGCATGCCATGTCTGGCTTGGACTACTTGATCGCGGCTGGCACCCAACCGTCACAGTTAGTGAAGAAGGTGGGAGAGCTGTTTGGAAGATTTCAAGATAATAGTTGATTGGTGAAAAAATATCGGGGGCATTTTGGTAAAGTAATGACATTTTTACTGATGCCTTTACTTCGATTAACGGCTAAGCTTTTGGGCAATTTGCGAATAAAAACTTATCGATTGGTTTCGTATGATACATTGACGGATTCGAATGAATTTAATGAAATGATAAAAAAAGATTCTCAAGCAGGAACCCATATAACATTAAGAGGTGCGGCAAGTACTTGTATTGCAAAGTAAGCCTTTGTTAACGCATGAGCGATTCACCAAGTCAGTGCTTATAGTTCAACCTGAAAAAGACGAAATGACCCCAAAGTACTACACTGAAAAGGTTTTTAAATAATTGGGGAGTGAGATTAAAAGGTATGTATTAATTAAGAATGCGACTCACTTCCCAACGCATAAAAGCTATTATCAGCAATGGGCAAAAGCAGTTGATGGATTTATCGGGGGACTATGCCCTGATCCATGAAAAGACATATTCCACGTTTTTAGGCAAGTCAATTTCGGGTTGTGCTGAGGTGACAAAATGACCATCAATATTTTTTTCTTTCATCGAAAAATCAAAATGTGCGGCAGCAATACCCATGTCGACCCGTTGAATATCGTAGGCAAAGGCTTTGCTGTATCCTGGTTCTTTGTACTCATAAAAATGACAGCCGCTATCGTTTAATATAATTCGCCAGGGTTGCTTGTTGGATGCAGAGGGCCCCAATCGCACCATTTTCAGGGCGAAGGCAAGATCACCGGCAGCAGCTTCTGACAGCGGGGACTGGAAGTCATCAGAAAAAAACAATTGATTCCATTCTTTACGTTGATCAGCTTTGATCAGCTTTCGCATGGCTTTTTCTTTAAAATGCTTGTGGTCGGCCGCATAGCCATATGGGGTTATGATCGGGAAAATTTGACCGACTTCTATTTTCATCGCATTGGAAAAGCTCTGACGGTCAAAAGTGCCACCCAGCCAACAAGTGCCTAAACCAAGATCGGCTAAATAAAGGACTAAGGCTTCAAATTCATACCCCAAAGCCTCCAGTGCCATCGGTTCCAGAGTGATTGTCGTGCCGATGTAGTGGCTGGCCCCTTTTATCACACCGTAAGTACCAAGCTTTTGAGCGGTTGGTCCAGATTTTAAATCAAGCGTGTGAAAGGCAACGTGAGGTCCAAAGGGATTTTCTAATGAATCGATAAAGGATTCAATGGCCTTTTGTTTATCGGATTCAATCGCCTGGTCTTTATAATTTCTGACGCTATAACGCTTTTTTACAGTTACTTCGATTGGGAAATTAATATTCATGGTGATTCTCCTTAAATTAATCTATGTAAATTTTATACAATTATATTTTACACAATATAAATAGCGGCTGTCAAGGATTATTTTACGTGCAGAATATCGACCAGTGTTTCAGTAGTAAAAAATCCCAGCCGATCAGTTAGATCCATCTTCACAGATATGGAGATCATTAAATCATTCTGTTATGGTCATCGGTCAGATCATTTTTTGGGTGTAAGTGCTTTTAAAAGTGTTTCACCAGTGACACCTAATTGCGCGTCGTTCCCAGCCAACGGTATATTTAACAAATTCGCACCATCGACTTCATAAACCAAGATGTAGATGCCAGAACCAATATCCTTCGTTTCTCCCAAGATATTTATAATGTCTGCATGCGTCATTTGGGGCGTTAGGTCACGGATCTGCCCAGATGTAACGGCAGTAATCGGGATGTCAATAAGGGAAGAACTATTTTCAGCTGATGATAATATTTCCGCTGTTAATGCATTGGTTTCGCCTGCTTCCAAAACGGTGACAGCCTGTTTAATTTCGCTCCTAGAGTAATTACTGAGATCTGTTGCCTCAATCCCCAAAGAGGTAAGATAATCCACTGCTGCATTATATCTTCTGTTCTCAATAGCATAGGCGGTGGCTGAAATAAAAAAAATGAGACAAGCTGTGATCAATGTAATTAAGCGCCGTTTTCTCCATATCGTTTTTTCCCGATTATTTGATTTTGGAGAAGCTGTTTCAATCGAGTTGTCATCAATTTTGCCAATCGCATTAAAAAATTTTTCGTTTTTCATAGAATGATTCCTTCTTTCTCAAAGTGTTTTTTAAGTTCATTTCTGGTCCAAAACAGTATCGATTTAACTTTACTTGCCGTATTACGTGAAGTTTCAGTTATTGTAGATTCGCAGCGTTCCTAATATAAATCAATAATTTTGTTTTCGTCCATTTAATTGACCCTCTTTCTATTAAAAATAAGTCTTTCATCCTAATACACGAAAAAAACTGCTTTGCGTTGCGTAAGAGAGAAAAATTGTTCAAGTGCAAATTATGCATATCGTTTCCCAAACGGGCCAGGCCCTGATACGATTATGTCATTTACGCCTTGAGGAGTAAACTAATGATACACTAAATTTCTGTTTTAGGACATAATCAAAAGTGGTATACTAGGACATTATCATAAGTCATCGATACAGACATATATTTGTAGTATATGTCTGTTGACAAATCGATTTTTATTTGCTATATTTTAAACATACACAGTGTATGAATGGAGGCGCATTAATGTCACGAAACAAATACCCCGAAGAAACGGTCCAAAAAATTCTGGATGCCGCACTTCAGCTTTTTTTGGAAAAAGGATATGAGCAAACAACTGTTTTGGATATTGTAAAGAATATGGGGGGGTTGACCCGCGGCGCATTTTACCACCATTTTAAATCCAAAGAGGAGGTACTGGATGCGTTAGGCGATAAGCTGTTCTTAGACAATAATCCCTTTGAAAAAGTAAGGCAACAAACACATTTAACAGGTCTTGAGAAGCTTAAATATTTACTGCTATATTCGATGGAAAACACAGAAAGCCGCAAAATTAACATCATGTCGGTACAGGCACTTCAAAGTCCAACCTTTTTAAAAAAGGTGATTGATGATAACCGGGATCTGGTTGCACCTTTGTATCAAGAGATCATTGAGGAAGGCATAAAGGATGGCTCGATTGAGACCGAGCACGCGAAGCTGCTTTCACAACTAATCACGTTTCTGACAAATTTTTGGACGCTACCGACACTATACCCATCGTCTCTTGAGGAGAGCGTGGAGAAGCTTTTATATATTAAAGAGATTACTGACAAACTGGGGGTTCCGTTTTTGGATGATGAAATGATTGCCCAGGTGATAGAGAATGCGACAGAGATCGATACCCAATAAAATTGCCATCTGGCAGTTTTATTTTTAAACAAATACATACATGCTGAATGAATAAAAGGAGATTATTATGAAAAAGTACATGTTAAGAAACAAAGGATTGCTGGCAATGGCCTTACTATTCGGGACAATCTTCTCTGTCGGCTCGACGCTGGTGGCGCTGATTCTCAAAGAAGTTATTGATGTTTCACTATCCCGGGACATGAGTCGTTTTGTTACGATTGTCCTGCAAACAGCGGTTTATCTCGCTGTTCTGGGCGTGAGCTACGTACTCTATTCAACACTTAGTAAAAAGTTTATCTGCAAAGTAACGAGGATGCTGCGTAACGATGCATTTGGCGGGATACTTAAGAAAAATATCTCTGATTTCAAGTCGGTCAATTCTGCGGATTACCTGTCGGTGCTGACTAACGATGTAAAAAATGTCGAGGAAAACTACGTTAACCCCATCCTACTCTGCCTGCAAAATATCATTGTCTTTATTAGTTCTTTTGCAGTGATGCTTTACCTGAGTCCGCTTGTTACACTGTGCCTGTTTGTCGCAATACTTTTGCTCATTGCTGTGCCGAGCTTTTTTCAGAATGGGATCCAAAAACGGCAGGATAACTTTTCAAAAAAACAATCTGGTTTGACAGTGGCAATCAAAGACTTTTTATCTGGCTTTGAGGTAATCCGTTCCTATCGAATGAACAGCTCAGTTGTTAAGATCTTTGAAGAGAAAAATGATACGGTTTATCACGCGAAGTATGCGTTGGATAAGATTGTTGCAGCGGTGGAGGCGTTGTCGATCATGTTGGGTATTGTGGTGCAATGTAGCGTTTTGTTTGTATCAGCTTACCTGATTATCACTGGAAAAATAACTGCCGGTGCATTGGTAGCACTTGTGCAGGTGTCTGGAACAATCGTTGTTCCAATTCAGATTCTGTCGCAGAATATTCCGCTCATTCAAGGAAGTAAGCCAATCATTGAACGTCTGAACACCCTTGTAAACTATCATGATCGTACATTTACAGGAACGATGTGCCCAACCTTTAAAACGGGTATTACCATCAAAGATTTGCGTTTTGCCTATGCGAAAGAGCAGCAAATTATCAAGGGGATTGATTTTACCTTTAAAAAGGGTGAAAAGTATGCTATTGTAGGGAAAAGTGGTTGTGGCAAGACCACGCTGATCAACTTGCTCACCGGATATTACGATGGCTTCGAAGGCGAAGTTTTGTTTGACGGTGTCGATATGCGAAAGCTGGATATCGCGAAACTAAATGAAATGTTCGCTGTTATTCACCAAAATGTCTATATGTTTGATGCGTCGATTAAGGACAACATCTGCCTGAACAAACAAATTAAGCAGATCGATTTACAAAGGGCACTGAACATGAGTGGGGTGGAGATGTTTTTGGGAGAAGAAAAAAGCTTGGATACCTCCGTGGGCGAAAATGGAAACAATATTTCCGGCGGTCAACGTCAAAGGGTTGCGGTAGCTCGAGCGTTGGTTCAGGGTAAGCCAATCTTGATTTTAGACGAGGGAACTTCCTCGGTAGATATGCAGACCGCCTATGATATTGAGAGTCAACTGCAAAAGATCGCGGAACTAACAGTTGTTACCATCACGCATTCACTAAATCCGGAGCTGTTGAATGGCTATAATCAAATTATCTTTATGGAAAACGGAACGATCCTTGAAACAGACACCTTTGCAAATTTGATGAGCGCAAAAGGGCCTTTCTATGATTTCTTTAGCTTGAAAAAATAAATGAACACTTTTATTATACGAGGAGTAAAGCTTATGGCACTTATATTAGTTGCAGAAGATCATTGCACACTATTTAATCGCGAATAACCGGTTAATGGGCTTCTTTTCGCATACCCGTCAAAAGGTGATTAAAGAAAACAATGAGTAAAGCGGCCAGTAGCGCGTTAAGAAAACCACCCATGCTCAGATTGCTTACAAAGTGGTCCGCAATCATGATCATCCAGGCATTCACAATAAAACTGAATAATCCCAGTGTTAGCAGGCTAAGTGGTAAGGTAATCAACAGTAGAATCGGCTTTAATAATAAGTTGACAAAGAGTAGAACCAATCCCATCATGAGCAGTGCCGAGGTGCTATTGATCTGAATGCTATCGATAACCAGTGACAGTAAATAGAGTGTTAAGATGATCGATAGATATTTCATAAATAGTTTTATCATTTTTACCTCCTGGAATACGTTTATCTGACGCGAATCAATACCTTGGCCTTATCAGTAGCAACATCAATAAGATCATAGCCTTCATCAATGTTTAAAGACCCAAGCAACGTTATAACATCGGCAACGAGTTCCTTCACTAAATGGACTGAGATGCGGGAGGTTGCATTCGGATGAGGTGCTTTTGGTACAAAAATACATGCGATGACGAGAATGTCCAGAAAACAGTCCAGCAGTTCTTCAAAGATATATATCGGGATGGGAAAGGGAATTCTTATGAATCGTCGGTCCTCAATTTGAAGCCGGATCCATAATGCGTGAAAACCCCTAATCGACATAGACCCGTACCTTTATCATGGACTGACTGCTTTCATCCCAGGCGTCCACATCAACGATATTTGGTTCCTCCAGGGTACCATTGATGACTTCTTCCACGATTTTGGCAAAATCGACGCTGGAAATATCGATCCCCTTCGACTCCATTTCTTTTCTGGCATCAGGCGGAACCATGGTAGTCATTCTGTCGGCAATTTCGCCAATGGTTGTCAGTAGACGGATTGGAATATTGACATTGACATTAACCGAATTGTTATCTGAAGTGACTCTCACTCTGAAAAATTTGTAGCTTTGTTTTGTTGTTTCAACCGCCTGAAGGGGTGTCACTTCGGTTATATTCAGTGCTTCTAGTAGTTCCATACCCTCCGCCGCCGTAATCTGTCCTTTTTCGATCATTTCCAGTATTTTTTGTTGTTCACTCATTGACTGATCTCCTTCTTCTCTATAAATTTTTTATTCGTTCTGTGGCTTCTTTTGAAGAAATTTCACCGCTTGATAATTGATCAAGAATTTCATTTCTGGCAGCTGTTTTGGAGGCCTTCTCTTTAATTAATTCTTTCGATGGAATTTCATAGCCGAGGCCCCTTATAACCGTATCCAGTTTACCACGAACGGTAGGGTATGAGATACCCAGTTCTTTTTCAACATCTTTGATATTACCGCGACACCTGATAAATACTTTAGTAAACTCAAGATCGTCATCAGATAGACGGCAGAATTCACAGGGCTGGAAATCACCTTCAATAGTTGTGGTGCACTTGGAGCAGCTGAGCTTGGTTATAGAAAGTTTTTCTCCACAGATGGGGCATCTGCCCGGGGCTTTATACTTCATTGTTTTCACCATTCCTACGTTTATTTGGTTATAATATACTACTGTACATTAAATATGTCAATATAAAAGTTAATATATTTAATTTTTTAATTTAATATATTAACATTTCAATCGTTTTTATAACGCAGAGGCACTTCGACGGTCATCTTGGTTATTGTTGGTGGATTTAAGCAATGTTATATTTGGACAAAAAGGGGTAAATATTATTATAATCGGGATAAGTTATTTGAGTATGATCGAATAACAAACGATTAAATACTAATTATTATTAATGGAGGCATGATAAAATGAAGACGATTCTTGTACCGGTAGATGGTTCTGAAATTTCCCTAAAAGCTGCAGATGAAGCAATTGAATTGGCGAAAAAACTTGACGGTGAAGTGACATTTATTTCTGTGGTAGAAAGAAAAGTTCCTTTTTACGGAGTCGGTATCGGGGCTCCAAATGCTGTAGATATGGAAATTGAAACTAAAATTGAAGAAAATGCGACAAAGTGCTATGATGAATTCTTAGATTTTCTTGTTGAAAAATATAAGAATACAGGTTTGGTACTAAAATCTCAAACCCTAAAGGGTATTGTTGATGAGGAAATCGAGCGGTTTGCCGAAGAAGGGCAATTTGATTTGATTGTGATGGGAAGAAGAGGGCTCAGTCCTGCTAAACGTTTCTTTGTTGGTTCCACCACCAGAAAAATTGTTGATTCAGGTCCTTCTTCAGTATTGATCATAAAAGAATAGTATTTTTACAAATAGGGGGTTCAATCCAATATGATTATTGGATTGGACCCCCTATTTGTAGGTGCGGTAGAGATGACTCGCTTATTTTGCAATCAACCGTTTTCGTCATAACAAAAGAAACGTTTCTTCGGCATGCCAGTGTTATACTTTTTTAACATTTTTTAAAATAGTACTTGCAATCCATTTTTAATGGACTTATCCTTAGTTTCAAGGATATCCGTTAAAACCTAAAGGAGAAAATTGTATGAATCAAGAAAAAATTAAAGCGTTTGAGACGATGATAAGTCGTGACTATCCCGATATTGCGGGTATTGTTGTGCAAAAAAACGGTAATAAATTATACGAAAATTACTTTAATGGGTATATCGCGGACCATGCCATTCATGTGTATTCCGTAACAAAAAGCATTGTTTCCGGTTTGATTGGGATTGCCCTTGACAAGGGCCAGATTAAAAGTGTGGATCAGAAGGTGTTGGACTTTTTCCCGGATTATGCTGTTCAAGCTGGTGAAAAAACAATACAGAATGTTACGATTAAAAATCTGCTTACCATGACTGCGCCATATAAATATCAATTAGAACCATATGCGGCATTTTTCGCAAGTGAAAACTGGATAAAAGCGGCCCTTGATTTATTGGGTGGCGAGGAACAGATTGGAGAATTTAAGTATTCGCCCATCATCGGCGCACATATCCTATCAGGCATTCTTGTAAAAGCGACAGGTCAACCCATAATTGAATTTGCGACAAAGAACTTATTCTCACCACTGGGGATCAATGGAATGCATAATGTGGTGTTGCGAAGTGAAGAAGAACAGATGGCCTTTTATACAAAAGAAAAACACACCAATGGCTGGGTTGTTGATCCCCAGGGGATCAATACGGCAAGCTGGGGTCTTACTTTAACACCGGTGGACATGGCAAAAATAGGGCAACTGTACTTAAATGGCGGATTATGGGAAGGCAAACAAATCCTATCAAAACAATGGATTGACATAAGCACACAGGAACACATCAAGTGGAATAGCTTGTCTTATGGCTATTTATGGTGGATTATTGATGATAAAGAGCAAAGTTACGCCGCCTTGGGAGACGGTGGAAACGTGATTTACGTGAATACAAAGAAAAAAATGGTTATCTCGATCGCTTCTCTTTTAATCCCGGATGCTAAGGACAGAATTGAGCTTATTCTTAAAATGATTGAACCAATATTTGCAGATTGAGTAAAAATAGCCATTCCGTTTAGGGGGGAGATAGGGAGATGAGAAGACGAGAAGACGAGAAGACGAGAAGACGAGAAGACGAGAAGACGAGAAGACGAGAAGACGTATATTTTTAAGGTACAGGAGGGCGAACCCAATGAGAATATGAGAAATGAAATAGTCCTAGTGTCACGTAACAAACGGAAATCTATATAAAGGAGTGTGAAAAAATGAACTTGCTTCAATTGAAGTACTTTCTTACCGTTGCAAGATGTGAACACATGACACGTGCAGCAGAGGAACTTCATATTGCCCAACCATCTTTAAGTAAGGTTATTTCAAAGTTGGAAGAAGAATTGGGGGTTCTATTATTTGAACGCGTTGGGAGACAGATTAAACTTAATCATTTTGGAAAAGCATTTCTTAATAGAGTAGAAAGGGTATTTCTGGAACTTGATAATGGGAAACGTGAGTTGTCAGATATGTCAATAAATGAAAGCTCAAACATTTCAATTGCGGCAAATAATATCGGTCCATTTTTCAAACTTCTGGAAGGATATTCAAAACGTTATCCCAATATGATTTTTCGGCAAACAATCGGTTCAATTTCAAAAATGAAGCAGCAACTTCAAAACGGGGAAGTTGATTTTTGTATCTCTTCACCACCTATTAAAGGTGCTTCCATAGAATGTATACCATTGGTAATTGAAGAGATATTTTTAATTATTCCAAGTGGGCATAAGTTTGCAAAATATCGCGAGATAAACTTGATAGAAGCAGCGAATGAGCCATTCATAAGTTTAAAGGAGGGGTTTGGCATACGAGAATTAACAGAAAAACTCTGTCACCAGGCCGGATTTACCCCGAATATTATGTTTGAGACGGATATTTCTGCAAATCTGATCGAACTGGTAAATTCCAATATGGGAGTAGCATTGCTTCCGAAACTTAAGTGGAATGATGTTCAACAAGATATGTCAGTCTATATTCATATAAAAGAGCCGGTATGTAGACGGGAGATTGCGTTGTCTTTTGTCAAGGAACGCTATTTAACGAAGGCTTCAATGCAGTTTAAAGAGTACTTGATTGATTTTTTCAAAAAAGATTAGCAGTATAATGATTTTATTGCATCAAAATAGGACTATTAACAAAACTCTCGATGAAAATTTCGAGAGTTTTTTTTATAAAACAAATATCAGGTAAAAAGAACCAATTGATAGGCTACAGGCTATTGATTCATGTTAAAACACGTATTGGTTATTATAAAAAATCGATAGTATAATCGTAAATAATTAGATGGCTTGATTTACCTAGTAAAACGATATCATAAAAGTTATGGGATAGGAGGAAAAATATCGGGGATCGTAAACCTTTATACAGCTTACGGAATTGTTAATTAAGTGTTAGACATTACCTTAATCAATCTAAATTTATTATACGAGGAGAGTTATGATGATAAAGAAAGAAGTCTGGGACAGCATTGATAAAAACAGCCAGATGTTGAAAAAAATGGCGCGAGATATTTGGGAAAATCCTGAGGTTTCGCTGGAAGAAGAATTTGCTTCAAAGTTGCAGGCCAAGGTATTGGAAGATTCGGGACTAAAGGTAACGCTCGGCTTAAAAGACTTGCCCACGGCACTTATCGCTGAATATGGGAAGGGAAAACCGATTATCGGCATTCTAGGTGAATATGATGCACTTGAAAGTTTATCGCAGGATTCTGTGCCAGAGAGAAAGGTAAGAGTACAAGGTGGACATGGACATGGTTGCGGTCACAACCTGTTGGGCACGGGTGGTGTTGGTGCTGCCATTGCCATCAAAGAGGCAATAGAACGAGGGGAACTACAGGGTACGATTCGCTATTATGGATGCCCCGCGGAGGAGGAGCTGATTGGAAAGCTGTTTATGCTAAGGGATGGATATTTTGACAATTGTGATGCACTGCTTTACTGGCATCCATCTTCAAACAACACTCCATGGAGAGTACCGTGTCTTGCGGCTACTTCTGTGGTGTTCAGCTTCAAAGGGCTAACCGCCCATGCACCGCAGGCACATATTGGTCGTAGTGCACTCGATGCGGTTGAATTGATGAACGTAGGGGCAAATTATCTGCGCGAGCATCTTCCGAAAGAAGTCATGATGCATTACTCAATTTTAGGCAATGGAATCGCTCCAAACACTGTACCGGACAGATGTCAGTCATGGTATATGATGCGGGCTCCCAAACGGGTACAGTTAGATGAGGCGTTCCCACGTCTTGTCGATGTGGCAAAGGGTGCGGCGATGATGACAGGGACTACGTTGGAAAAGGTAGAGGTTCTTGGTGGAGGGAATGAAGTAATCGTAAATCAGACGCTTGCCGATTTGTTTGTAAAGAACATGAACGAGTTGGGCGGTCCGTCCTTTACGGAAGATGATTACGCCTTTGCTAAAAAACTTAATGATCAATTTACGCCTGAGCAAAAACTCAGGGGTGCACAGGCGTTCCAGATTCCGCCCGAGTATTATGACAAAGACTTGTTGGACAAAGTCGTACCCAAAACAAACAATGAGGTATTTCCGATCTCGGGAGATGCAGATCCGAGCTGGTTATTTCCGTTTGGAGCTGTTTACTGCGCAACATGGCCGATCGGCGTGTTTACACATACATGGCAGGCGACGGCATGCACAGGTTCTGATCTTGGTTTTCACGGCATGTTGTTTGCCGCGAAAACGCTGGCGGGAGCGTGTTGTGAATTGATGAGCGACGGTGATTTAATGGAAAAGGTCAAAGACGAATTTAGAGAAACATCAAAAAACCTGAATTATAAAGTGAACATTGGCGCTGACGCGGTGCCAAAGAAAGTAAAACTGACCTAAAGTAAAACTATACATATTTCTATGTCTTGATGGCACAGTAATTAAATCTCACCTGTCAAGACATAGAATGATAACCGAGGAAACTTAATCAAAAGACTAAAATTGAAAGGTTACTAAAAATGGTTGATAAATCGAATTGTATTGAAAATTCTGTTGAAAATCAAGGCCGGTATGGAATACTAACTTTGTTGTTTTTAGGATGGTGTGTGGGAAATCTGAATCGTTTTTCAATTAACTATGCGATTGTGGAAATTAGCAAAGACTTTGTTTTAAATGCTTCAACACAAGGATTTATAATGAGTAGCTTCTTTCTTGGATATGCACTTATGCAAGTGCCAGGGGGCTGGCTTGCAGATAAGTATGGTCCCAAAAAAGTTTTGATTAGTAGCATCCTTATCTGGTCTGTTTTTGCAGCACTTTCGGGTTTGGCATGGTCCGCGTTATCACTAATAATATTTCGGTTTTTACTCGGTCTTAGTTTAGGAGCATTCTATCCTACTGCTTTGAAAACGATATCACAAGTTTTTCCTCGAAATGAACAAGGAAAGGCGATTTCAATACTATTAGTTTCAGGGGTTATAATTGCCATTATCAGTTCCATACTCTTTGCATGGATTATCGGCAAAATGGGGTGGAGTGCATTGTTTTATATAATTGCGGTAATTGGCGCTATTATGGCAGTTCTTTATTTGCTGATATTAAAATTACCAGTAACTACTCAAGATAAAGTCGCGATACAAACTATAGACAAGCCCCAAAAATTGGCATTTAAGCAAGTTATTAGAGTTCCTTTTGTATGGAGTATGTGCCTGGCTGGATTTTGTGTTAGTCTGATAACATGGGGAATAAACACATGGATACCGACTTATCTTGTTCAAGCTCGTCATATTAGCCTGATGGAAGCTGGAAAGTGGCAGATGATGCCGGCAATCCTTGGTTTATTTGCTATGCTGGCAAGTGGAATTATAACAGATAAATTGAAGATGGATACGGTAAGGCGATCAACATTGATAATGTCTGTCTTAACCGCGGTCTCCGTCTATATCATGTACAGGACGCCATCGTTAATGTTGTTCTTCGTTTTTGAAGGAATAATAATCGCTTGTGTAACCGCAATATTTGTTATTATTAATAGTATGATTATGAAGCAGTTCCCTCCTGAGGTGACAGGTTCTGTAGTTGGACTCGTTAATTTTGGGTCTCAAGCTGGTAGCTTCACAGCACCATTTATCATAGGAATTATAGTAGATGCAAGTAAAGGATCTTTTGACACAACTTTTCTATTTTTGACAGCAGTAGCAGTTTTATCTATTGTTGCATTTTTAACAACATACTTAAAAAACAGCCTATCAACGACTTAATAAGAAACGCCAACAGGAAATGTCTGAAATTAAAACGTTTCTTTATGAAAATCCAGGAAGACATCTTATGAATAACAAGGTCAAGAAGATTAGAAATAGCAATTAAATAAGTAAAAATCGGGAAATAGTAGCTCAAACTATTTCCCGCTTTTTATCTTGGTCTGCAGGTTGTTTAATGCGGAAATGAAAAAATCCGGATGTTCATAGTGGATGTCATGGCCTGATTTGATGGTAAGGGTTTCGCAATCAGGGAGCAAAGCCTGAACCTTGTTTGCATCTTCATCCGTGTTGGCGGCGTACAAGACTCCGTCCTTACCGTAATTCGTTTTGGCTTTCAGATAAATCGTCGGGCACGAAATCGCTTTTAGTAACGCTTCCTGATCGACTGCGTTCATCCATGAACCGTCATAAAAATGCTCGCCAAAGGCCAGATCATAGCGATCAATGGTATTCATCAGGCGTAGCCAGGAATAGGGGATCCAGTAGATTCTTGGCCCCTGATCGGGATGTTCTGCTCGGAATGTTTCAACGGCTGCGACCACCTTTTCTTTTAGACCACCGAAAAGGGAAACCATGTAGCCATTTTTAAAATAGTAGACAACAAAATCTGTTTCATCTGTCTGGTTTTTAAAACTGTGAATGGTCATGAAGGTATCCTTCCAGGCAAAGCAGCCAGCTCCTTGCTGCATTTCTGCTGGGGTCACGGCAAAGAGCGGGGGATCTTCAAGCAGAACACCACTGACCAGATTGGGTGCGTTGGCCCCGAGCCAGGCAGCCAGGATACCGCCGGAAGAATGACCGGAGACAAGACATTTCTTGCCGATACGATGTTCCATAAACCAGATCAGTGCTTGACCATTCGCCGCACAGGAATAAAGCGTTGGATCATGACTGGATTGACCGTGGCCAAAGCAATCCACCGCAAAGACATGAAAATTTTTTGACAATTCAGGTAGAACGGCGGCATAATCTTCCCAGGAAACGCCCTGACCGTGAATTAAAAGGAGTGCGGGGCCATTATCTGGCCCCTCGCCATAGCTAAGTGTGGAACCATTATCCAAAATGGCTGTTTTTGGGGTAAAACCAGCTGCCGTGGTTTGTTTGAGATAATGATCATCAAGCGGATGTAAATTGCGGTAAAAAAAATAACTAAGGATAGCAGCGATGCCGATTACCACAAAACCGAGTACAAGCAGGACAATTTGCATTTTTTTAATCCTCATTTTCATATTCTTTATCATTAGCGGTTGGAGGCGCATAGCCCAAGCCTTGTTTAATAAATTCAAACTGACTGATGAATCGATTGGCATCAATCAGGGCCAGTCCACCTTGATTCTCATCACCCAGAATCATCAGGCTGTCTCCGGAGTTGATCTGGAAGATTTCCCGGGCTTTTTTAGGAATGACAATTTGTCCGCGCTCACCAACTATGACTGTGCCAAAGACGTGCTTGCCTTTTGGCGGCAGGGGTACTCCAGCTGTTTCGGTACCGTTTACGAGGGTATCAAGGGAAATGTTATAAAGCTCTGCCAGAGCAATGCATTTATTCATATCCGGTAAGCTTTCGCCGTTTTCCCATTTAGCAACGGACTGTCGGGAAACAGTGATCTTTTCAGCCACATCTTCCTGCGTGTACCGATGGGCTTTTCGCAGAGTCTGCAAATTCAGACTAATCATATTTTTCATGTTTTCACCACCTGTGCCTATTTTATCAGCTTTTAGAAACAATATCCATCAATTGATGTTAACATAATGGTACAAAAAATGTCAGCATTGGTTGCGGGAAGGGAATTATAAGGTCTTGCTTTTCCAGTTTTATTTTTCAAACTACTCTTTTTGCACCATCTAATCCAAACAAATAAGAAGTGAAGCCCATCTTACAACAATAATAACCTGACCCATCTTTGGTAAGTAAAGAAAACCATGCCTAGATAAACGAAACATCAATGAGCCATGTAACAACTTACTTTACTCTGATTTTAAAATAATATATCCTAAAGGAGGGTATAATAAGCATATAAACCAGCTGTTATTTGCGTAAAAAATTCAGCTTTTGATTAGGGAGATGATATCAATGGAACACAAAAAATTTTTAGAAGAAACAAAACTACTAAATTATTCTCATCAAAAGATCCAGGAGTTAATAAAAATTAAGAAGTGGGAGAATTTAGATGAGGAGCAACAGATAAAAGCAATTTATAATTATGTTAGAGATGAAATAAGGTTTGGCTATAATGTGGATGACAACATTCCAGCATCAAAAGTCCTGTCAGATGGATATGGACAGTGCAACACCAAAGGAACGCTTTTTATGGCACTGTTAAGAGCAGTTGGGATTCCGTGTCGAATTCATGGGTTTACGATTGATAAAAAGTTGCAAAAAGGTGCGATGACGGGAATCGTCTACAAGAATGCACCAAAAAACGTATTTCATAGCTGGGTTGAAGTGTTATATGAAAATGATTGGTATGAGTTGGAGGGATTTATACTTGATAAAAAATATCTGGAAAAATTGCAGAACATTCATAGTGAATGTTCTGGGTCGTTTTGTGGATATGGGGTGGCAGTAAAAGACTTTAAACATCCAATGATTGATTGGAACAAGAACAACACCTATATCCAAAGTGAAGGAATAACTCAGGATTTTGGCGTTTACGATAATCCTGATGATTTACTTAAGGAACATCGTCAGGAAATGTCTGAAATAAAAAAAATTCTTTATAAAAATCTAGGAAGACATCTTATGAATGACAATGTCAGAAAGATTAGAAATAGCAATTAAACAAGTGCAAATTTCTTTATAATTTAGATCAATCAATTCTATCGGTGAGGCAAGATAGCAAGAATAGTCAAAACAAATCGCGCAAAAACTGATAAAATATCAAAGGCAAAATAAGGAGGATGATATGGACAATAACAGTATCGCAAAAATTTCAGCAGTAATCCAATTTATCGAAACGCATTTAACGGAAAAGATGGATTTGAATCGTGTCGCAACGGCTGTTCATTACTCAAAATATCATCTGCATAGAGTATTTGCTAGTATGGTGGGTTTAACGATCCATGATTATGTTCAGCGCCGGCGGCTGACGGAAGCAGCATGGTTATTGGTTTTTTCGGCTAAACCAATTATTGATATTGCCGCAGTGGGCGGATATGAAAGCCAGCAGGCCTTTACAAACATTTTTACCGCAATGTATAAGCAATCGCCTAATAAATATCGGGAAAACGAAAAATTCTATCCCTTGCAATTAAGATTCAGAGTAGAAGGTAATTACGGAATGCTCCACAGCAAAGAGCTACCTCAATGGCATATAACCCTTGCAACCGAAGACGATATCGCTTGCTGGATGGATTTAGTTAGGCTTATTATAGATGGCTTCCCTCATTTAGATGAGGAGGAATATGCCGTGGAATTAAAACTGCGGATCAGAAATAAGCAGGCGCTGATCTTAAAAGATGGCGCTATTGCGGTGGGAGTCATGCTGTTCTCTTCGGAGACCGGCAACATTGACTTTATGGGCACACATCCGTTTTATCGGAATAAAGGAATCCCTAAAGCATTTCTTGATAAGGTGATGGGAGAGTTAATTAGTAGAAATGAAATTAGTATAACGACCTACAGAGTGGGAGATAAAGCCGATACCGGACACCGTAGCGCGATTAAAAGCTTGGGTTTTGCGGAAGCGGAGCTGCTTATTGAGTTTAATTATCCGACACAACGCTTTATTTTGTCAAAGGAGGTTACAGATGACAAATGAAAAACAAAACGTTAAACACAAAGCAAGATCGTCCGACTTTATTGACCCGATTCCATTTCCTGATGAAATTGCCCATCTTAAGCTCATCAACGATAAACTTGACGCTGCTTTGCATCAAGCAAATGCAAACGTTGACCGTGTCGACAAAGAGTATATGGATGCGAAACGCTACATGGCGGACTATCGTGGCGAGATTGACCCCCACGAAATGTTTCAGAATGAATTGGCACTAAAACAAATTGACAGAACCGGGGCTTTTTCGGTCGGAATATGGGAGAAGCTAGCCAAGCTGAAAGAATCCCCCTATTTTGCCCGAATCGATTTTCAGACAAATGAAAGCCAAATTGCAACAAAGCATTATATTGGTCGTTTCGCATTTAGCCATGAGAATGAACTTTTAATCATTGATTGGCGGGCACCCTTTGCCAGTATGTTCTATGATTGCGAGGTTGGTTCGGCAGGATATGATGCCCCAATGGGCAGAATTGAGGGAAAGCTGACGCGCAAGCGCCAGTTCAAAGTAAAAAACGGGGTCTTAGAATATGCACTGGAAAGCTCGGTTAACATTCACGACGATGTTTTACAGCGGGAGCTTTCCCACACTTCGGATGAAAAAATGAAATCCATTATTGCTACCATTCAAAAAGAGCAGAATAAAATCATCCGCAATGAAAAAGCCGGAACAATCATCATTCAAGGGGTGGCCGGTTCCGGTAAAACCGCCATTGCCCTGCATCGAATTGCCTTTTTACTCTATCGTTTTAAGGATAAACTGGCGGCAAGAAATGTAAAAATTCTATCACCCAACAAGGTCTTTAGCGATTATATCTCCACCGTTTTACCAGAGCTGGGCGAGGAACCGATCAGAGAACAGCGTTTTGCCGAAATTGCCAAAGATCATTTAGAAGGCATCATTGCCTTTGAAGCAGATAAGGACCCGTTGGAAACAGAAGATTCAAAATGGGCAGCGCGGGTGAGGTTTAAATCAACACTGGATTTTGTAAAGCAGATGGATGGATATTTACATGAACTTCCCGCCATGATTTTTGAGTTTGTCGATTATCCCTGCGGGCGCTTTGTAGCATCGGCGGATTGGATACAGAGGCGTTTTTATGGTTATCAAAATTATCCTATCAAGAAACGGCTGCGTCTGATAGCTGAAGATATCCATGACCGTTTTGATGCCGACAACTTCAGGGGTGAGGAAATACCCCGACCGGGAGCGATTCTAAAAGGCTTGATGGCGATGCTGAAAGTCAAAAACAGCCTGGCATTATACCGGGGCTTTTACCAGTGGCTGGAGTTGTCGGAGATGCTTGTGTTGCCGGCCAGGAAAACCCTGGAATGGGCAGATGTATACCCGTTTATGTATCTCCACGCGGCATTTGAGGGCTTGTCGGAAAGCAAAGTCATCAAGCATTTGGTCATTGACGAAATGCAGGATTATACGCCCATACAATACGCCGTTATCAACCGCCTCTTTCCCTGTCAAAAAACAATTTTAGGCGATTATGGACAGTTGATCAACCCCAACCATCGGCATACCATAGCGGATATACAGCAGCTTTTCAGCGATGCGCGGTTGGTGGAGTTGACAAAGAGCTACCGTTCAACCTACGAAATCATCTCTTTCGCCAAGGGAATTCAGCCGGTGGATCGATTAGAGCCGGTAGAACGGCATGGGGATGCACCGGCAATGATACCATGCAGCGATAAAGAGGATGAGATTGCCAAAGTCAAAGTAACGCTTGATGCCTTTCTTCAAAGCGGAAATGCATCGCTTGGAATCATCTTGAAAACAAACAGCTCGGCGTTGGTCTTTTATAAGTTGCTTGCAGAAGATTATCAAATCCAGCTAATTTCGCCTGATAGCACCAGCTTTACCAATGGCATCTCGGTCACCTCCATCCAGATGTCGAAAGGCCTGGAGTTCGACGAGGTTATTATTCCTAATGCAAACAGTGATACATATAAGTGCGACGACGACCAAAGCCTGCTTTATATCGCTGCGACACGAGCGATGCACCGACTGACGCTGCTGTATCGGGGAGAACCATCCCGATTTCTCCCACGGCCGTAAGAAAACAGGCAGAAAAAAAACTTGCAACTGAAACTGGAAAATGATAGTTTAAAGTGAGTGGCACTGATAGAATAACAAAGAAAAATGATCAGATCGCAGATCGATAACAGTAAATGAACGAAATGCAAATGCATTAAAGGGATGGGAATGGTATGATGAAGGTATTGATTGTCGAAGATGACAAGGTGTTGAATCACACCTTGGCCTATAATCTTATTTCAGCGGGTTATCAGGTGATTTCGACCTATAATTTTAGAGAAGCGGACAGCGCGCTGGTGCAAAGCCAAGTTAATCTGATTGTTTTGGACGTGAATCTGCCCGATGGCAATGGTTTTGATTTATGTAAAAAATGGCGTGATCAAATCGATACGCCAATTATTTTTTTAACCGCCAATGATCTCGAAAGTGATATCTTAAAGGGGTTTGAACTGGGTGCCGAAGATTACATCACCAAGCCGTTTCTGATCAGCGTCATGCTAAAAAAGATCGCCGTGATTATCAAAAGAAGTAGTGGTCGTGTTGAGAAGCATATTTATAACGACGGCAAGCTGATCATTGATTTCTCAGAGCGAAAAGCCAGTCTTGGCGGTAATGCCATCGAGCTTAGCAGCAACGAATACAAGCTGCTTAAGATTCTCATTGAAAACAGCCAGATGGTGCTGACAAGACAGTTGCTGCTGGAAAAATTGTGGGATTGCAACGAGAACTTTGTCGATGAAAATGCCCTGACCATGATGATCAGCCGGATCAGATCAAAGATTGACACCAGGGACAAAAAACATCTCAAAACCATCTATGGGATGGGTTATCAATGGATTGGGGGGCCCGATGAGAAATAAGCTTTGGGGGGCCGTGATCATCTTACTTAGCGTTGCCTATTGTGGCTTTGTTTTTTTGTTTTTCCATTCGCCCTTAGTAACCGCAGTTTCTATTCTACTCTGTCTGTTTTTTATTTTGGGCGGTTATTTTGAGAAACGCAGAAATGAAAAAAAAATCAACGCGATCACGGATGACATCAGCGAAAATCTGGAGTTGCTGTTTAATAATGATTATCAAAACGTCAATGCCCTGGATTTATTGGATGAAACACTGATTTCAAAGATTAACCAGAAAATTGTCCGCATCGCCGACGTATTAAAAATAGTGACAGAAAAATCAACCACTGAAAAAAAGGTGCTGGAGGGTTTTATTTCGGATATATCGCATCAGGTAAAAACGCCAATGACCAATTTAAAACTGCTGCACGAAACCATCCAGGACCGCGATCTGCCGGAGCAGACCAGAAATGAACTGCTCAAATTAATGGGAACTCAGCTTGAAAAGCTGGAATTTTTACTATCCTTCATGGTAAAAGCGTCACGCTTGGAAGCGGGCCTGATTCAACTAAAAAAGCAACCAGGCAATTTATTCGATACGCTGGCGGAAGCCTTGTCGGACATCACCGTTCCGGCTGAAAAAAAGCAGATCCAGATCACCGTTAATTGTCCCGAGGAATACTGCTTAAACCATGATTTAAAATGGACGGCAGAAGCCTTGTTTAATGTGCTGGAGAATGCGGTGAAGTATGCACCGAATCACAGTTTTATCACCGTTGAGGTAAGAAGATGTGAAATGTATACCCGAATCACTATCACCGATCAGGGCAAAGGAATTCCAGAAGTGAATTACGGGAAGATCTTTCAGCGCTTTTACCGGGAAGAAGCAAATCAGGAGATTGAGGGAATCGGGATCGGCCTTTATCTGGCCCGTGAAATCATAGAAAAGCAGAACGGCTACATCATGGTGCGCTCTGTTGTCGGTGAGGGCTCAACCTTTTCGGTGTTTTTGCCCAATGCCTTTTAAAATTGTCAAAGTAGCGTTAATTCTAACCGGTTTGTTAGAATTAATGCTCTTTTTTAGTTGATTTTGTATTGATTTCATGAGAACTGTTATATTTTGGTTAGTTTGTCTTGCTATACTAGCGCAAACAGGAGGAATCAATTCGATGAAAATACTGGAAACGAAAAATTTGAAAAAATATTATGGGAAAGAAGACAATCGCGTCAAAGCGCTTGACGGCATCGAACTCGCAGTTGAGAAAGGCGAGTTTTTAGCGATTGTCGGGACATCGGGCAGCGGAAAATCGACACTGCTCCATATGCTGGGCGGACTGGACGTTCCTACCGCCGGAAATGTAACGATCGGCGGAAAAGAAATTTCGCAGATGACCGATGAGCAACTGACTATTTTTAGGCGGCGGCAAATTGGCTTTGTGTTTCAAAACTACAATCTGGTCTCGATGCTGAATGTCTACGAGAATATTGTCCTGCCGCTGGAACTCGATGGCAACAAGCCGGACCGCAACTATATCCGTGCAATTATTGAGCTGCTGCACTTGCAGACGATGACGCAGCGCTTCCCCAATAATCTCTCCGGGGGACAGCAACAGCGGGTTGCTCTGGCCAGGGCGCTGGCATCAAAACCGGCAATTGTGCTGGCGGATGAACCGACGGGAAATTTAGACAGCAAAACCAGCCAGGAAGTGCTGGGTCTTTTAAAAATGAGTATTAAAAAATTCGGGCAGACGCTGGTGATGATCACCCATAACAATGAAATCGCTCAACTTGCGGACCGCATCATTCGCATTGAGGATGGAAAGATCGTAAATCGATGAAGACGGCAAAAAAAATCAGAAACAATAATCAGGCCATTATTCGTCATCTTGCCCTGCGCAGTATTAAAACCAGTAAAACGAGAAATCTCTTTATCCTTATAACCATTGCCCTGTCTGTTAGTTTGCTGGGGGTGATGGCGCTGTTCACCTCGGCTCAGGGTGTTGAACAAAAAAGACAGGTAGCTTTGATGCAGCATGTCACCTATATGAATGTGAATGCGGCCCAGATTGCCGCGCTGGAGAGCGAAGAACAGATTGAATTCATGACCCTGGATAAATTGGGTCAGGGCTTTGAATTA
The DNA here is from genome assembly GCF_047456275.1 of Acetobacterium carbinolicum. Taxonomy (GTDB): domain Bacteria; phylum Bacillota; class Clostridia; order Eubacteriales; family Eubacteriaceae; genus Acetobacterium; species Acetobacterium carbinolicum. The sequence goes on along the minus strand of NZ_CP173357.1, from coordinate 3,912,069 downwards.
AATGGAGAAATGATCCGGCCAGTTTATTATGAGGAAATAACAGCGCCGATTAAAACAACTGCGGTTATTGAAGGCAGCTATCCCCATCAATTCAATGAAATTGCGGTTAACCAGTCCTTGATGAAGGTACTGGGCGTGCCGGCCACGATCGGGGAGACGGTTTCTCTGACCTTTCTGGATGGGGAAACCGAAACCTTTATTGTTAGCGGTTTTTTAGAAGAAGCGGAGGTTACCAAGGTCTATCCGCTAATCTTTTCCCGGGAATATGCCGAAAATGGACCACAACTAAAGGATGTCGCCTATCATGCCCTTTGTCGAATTCAGGGGGCCGAGGAGATGTCTGAGCAGGCGTTTTTGGATACCATTCGTAGCATTGGTGCAGAGGCCGGAATTGAACGAAAAAATATTAACGAAAACAACAATTTTTCCAGTTCACTGACGATGTCGGCCATGAATATTGGAGTGGTTGTCGGCGTTGGCATCGGCATCCTGCTGGTCAGTGTATTGGTTATTTACAGCGTCTTCTATCTTTCGGTGGTCGGCAGAATTCGTCAGTTTGGGCAACTGCGAACACTGGGAGCAACCAAAAAACAGATTAAATCCTTAATCACACGGGAAGGGATTCTGCTGTGTCTGATCGGGTCGATGGCAGGCTTTCTGATTGCCTGGCCGATCGCCTATTCGATTAAGCCAGGCGGCTGGGACTGGGAACGCACGCTGATTGTCAGTTTGATTATCCTGCTGGCCGATTTGATAACCGTGCTGATCTCGATTCGAAAACCGGCAAAACTGGCAGCGTCTGTTACGTCGATTGAGGCATCGCTTTTTTCACAGTACCGCCAGAGTCGAAAAAAAGAGTCTAAAAGCATCAAACGGAAAATGACACCGTTACATCTGGCAATGATGAGTGCCCAAAGGAATCGCAAAAAAACGCTCTTGACGATGATTTCCCTGGGTGTTGGCGGGGTTATCTTTCTTACCGGGGCGACATTTATTGGCTCTATGACAGCGGAGGATTATTCCCGACAGGGCTTTTATCAATGGGGTGAATACATCATCGCCTATGACTATAATGCCTCCCAAACGATGGAGAACGGCAATGTCGGGATTCAGCTGAACAACCCCCTAAGTCCTGAATTTATTGAGAGCATCAAAAAAATTGATGGCGTTAAAGCGGTGCAAAGTTATCATAAAGCCCAAGTCAACTACGATTACAGGGATCAAACCAACAATCAGGACAGCCTGGCCCCATTTACCCGGGAAGATCAGGAAAATGTTAGAAATGTCTTAGAAGAAGGCGCCTTTGACTATGATGAAATGATTGCCAATGACGAACTGCTGATTGTCAATAATAGCGTGGCAAAGGAAATATTTGGCTGGAAATTTGAAATGGGCGATACCGTCACACTCCATTATTTCAATGGCACTGAGGAAGTGGAGAAAGATTTTACAGTTGTCGGCGCGGTCGATACCTACAGTGAAGTGACTTATAATGCCGGCTGGTTTCTCCTTCCCCGGGAAAAGCTCGACCTCTTATTTCCTGGAGTTGACACCACTGAAACGCTGGTGGTCTCGGTTGATGATTTTGAATTGAGCGGGGCTGAGATTGAGCCGCAGATACAAAATCTGGTCAACGCAAATCCGCTCCTGGCAATGGATACGCTTAGAGAAGAGCTGATTGCCGATAAGATATCGTTCACCCTGATCAACCGGGTGATTCTGGGGCTGTCAATTTTTATTATCGCCTTTAGTCTGATTAATTTGATTAATACCCTGATGACCAATATCATCTCGCGGCGGCAGGAGTTTTCGATGCTGCAGTCAATCGGAATGACGAGTGGCCAATTGATGAAGATGATCCAGGGCGAGGGATTAATTCTGGCGTTGGGGAATATGGTCATTACCTTGACACTTGGCACCGGGTTGGGATACCTGCTGGTCCATCTGATGCGGGAACTTGGTGTAACCTATATGCACTATCGCTTTCCGATTTGGTATTTTCTAGCATACCTTCTGGTCACATTGCTGGTGCCGGTTCTGGTTTCGGGTGTTTCAGTACGCTCTTTTCAAAACAATTCCCTGGTCGAACGATTGCGGGCAATGGAATAAAAAACTAAAAAAGAATAATAACGGGGCCAGGGCATGTTTTAAAGCCCTGGCCCCGTTAGTTTGCTTATTACAATATCAGCCAGCATTGCTGGATACTCTTCGGTAAGGGGTAAAATCAGATTAATGTTTTTTTGCTACGGTGCAGATTGTTTCGCTATCGGGAAGTAATGGCGCTCCCGCGACATCGCCATAAAAGTTGTCAACTAAAAAGCCCGCCGCAGCCAATTCTTTTATTATTTCTGTCGTCGTAAAGGTATGCTCCCAGATGTTATAACAATCAACGGTTTCTTCGGTGATCACAATCGTTTGGTTAAGGACGGTTGCCCATTTATCATAACGGTAAAAAGAGTCCAGACAAAGATGAGGGCCTTCCTTCCAAAAGCCGCTCGGGCAATATTTCCACGTGTTTGATTCGGGTTTTCCGGCATGAAATTTCGGCGTGAATACATCAAAGATAAAGTGGCCATTAGGCTTTAAGGCGGCATGAATTTTTGTTAAGAGTAGATGCCGGTCATGTGGGGAAAGCACCCCAAAATCGCAATATATAAGGGTGATCAGGTCAAATTCATTTTCAAAAGTCATCTTAAGATAATCCTTAATTTGGTAGCTAATGCTGGCATTTTTCTTTGCGGCACAACTTTTCGCATAAGCAATCGAACGCTTAGAAAAGTCAATCCCCGTAACGCAATAAGACTTCTGATAAAATTTATTGGCATAGATACCCGGTCCGCACCCGATATCAAGAAGCTTGGGATACTGTTTGGGTGGTGCAATTGATGCGATCCAGTTTACCGAAGCATCAACAAAGGTATTGTTTCTGGTGGCAGCATCGCCATCAGGATTGAGATGTGCTTCAAGTAAACAAATAGAAATGTGGTCATCTTTCCAGAAATTGGCAGTGCCGTTTTGGTAAATTTCCGGCTTGTGAAGATATGAGAATATTTTTTGATACATTTGGTTTCCTCCAGGAAAAATTTTTGTGATAACATGAAAAAAGACTGTGGATATCCACAGTCTTTAAAAATCAAAGTCTTTTAATCGTGGAATAGATATAAACCATAAACTGCATGCAGAAAAAGCCGTTGTCAAACGACTAAAAATTTCTGTTAAGTTACGATTTCATCAATCTTTTCCACGTCTTACTGATAGTGCCGTTGCAATATCAAGTGCGCCGGATCGCTTCACTTCCTTTTTTCATGTTATCACATAATAATTATAGCATAGTGGCAGAGTGTGTCAATAAATTATTGGGTGGTATTGCAGAGGTAGCGGTATATAAGAATTTGCCCAATAAAAAAGTGTCTTCAACACTCTCACCCCCTGCCCCTCACTCACGAGGGGCCATTCCATGCATTAACTTTCGTATAGGGTAGCGATATCATGGATTCTACGCTTCATTTCTGTGCGGATATGCAACGGCTCTAAACACTCGCATTTATCCCCAAAACTGAAAAGAATATTGTAGTGATATTCGTTCTCGATGAAAGGAAAACGAACAATGAAATACTCATCACCGTCTGGCGAAAAGTGTTCATAAGTGCAATAATCAAGGACCCGGTCCACGATCGATTTATGAATACGAATTTTGATTTTTATTTGCATCGTTGCCAAAATATCAGTAAAATCTAGCTGCGGTTTTTGATAGTCTCGTGGCGTAAAAGATTCCGCTTGTATCTGTAGGTTTGATGTCCGGGATAGTTTAAATAAGCGAAAATGATTTCTTTTATGGCAATACCCTTGTAAGTACCAATGACTACTTTTTAATACCAGCTGATACGGCTCGGTTGTTCGTGCGGTTTTATTTCCGTAGCGGTCGGCATATTCAAACGAAAGTAGCTTGCTTTCCTGTAAGGCTGTTTTGATCATTTCTAAATAGGGTTGGATGTTCCGGTTGCCCATCCACGGACTTAAATCGACAACGATTTGATTTGCTTTTAATTCAATGTCTTTGGCTCTGTCGGCGGGGATAAAACTCTTGACTTTCGCAAGGGCGTTTACCAGTTCATCTCCTCGGATCATGTTGGAAAGACTGGAAAGCCCCATCAAGATAGCGGAAAGGTCGGCAGTCGAAAAAACTTTTTTATCAATCTTGTATTGCTGCATGATTTCAAAGCCGCCGCCCACTCCCGATGTAGAGTGAACAGGAATACCCGCCATGTTGATCGTGTCAATGTCGCGGTAGATTGTGCGGGGTGAAACTTCAAACAGATCGGCTAACTCCTGTGCGCCGATACGCTTTTTATCAAGGAGTATCATAATAATGCTAACAAGCCTGTCAACTTTCATCGGTCAGCCACCTTCCTAAATTTATTATTATCATTATAGATTGTTGCCATACTGCTGTCAACAATTGCAAGGTATAATAAAAAAGCAAACAAATTAATCGACCGATAAGGAGGAAACACGATGAAGAAAGACTTGGCAATAATCGATATTCAAAATTACATTACAAAGAATGACATGGATGTTATTAGCCCAATCAATAAAGCGATTGATTGGCCCGACAAATTGACTACAAAACAGAAGCGGGCGTAGGGACAATAATTCGGGTTGTGATCAGTTCGGGAGTTACGATATAATAAGATCTGGTCGGGTAATTGAGATACAATTATCTTTTGTACCATTGGAGGGATTTAGGATGGTTAGTAGTGTTGAACAGTTTCCACACATTGTGACAGAGAAAATAATGTTGCGAAAAATCGAAGAATCGGATCTTGAAAAATTATTTGAGATCTATAGCAATAAAAATATATTTAAGTACATTCCCGGAGATGTTATAAAAAACAAAACCACTGTTTTAAATATGATCGGTCATTTTGAACGGGATTTTAAAAAAGGTAAGACGTTGTTTTTAGGAATTTTTTTGACCGAAGCACCAGAAGAACTAGTTGGTGTCGCCGAAATTTTTGATTTTGATAACAAGGTTAACATGGTAACAATAGGCTATCGAATTAATGAAAACTATTGGCATAGGGGATTTGCAACCGAAACCGTTGGAGCGATGGTTGATTATCTGTTTAGAATGATGGGGATGAATCGAATACAGGCCTTTGTAATGCCTGAGAACAAACATTCACATCGCGTATTGCTGAAAAACAAGTTTGATTGTGAAGGCGTAATGCGACAAGCACAGTACTGGAAAGGCCGGGGGGTGGTTGATGTGGCAGTTTACTCACTTCTCTGTTCAGACATGAATGCCAATGAGTTTAACCTCGATTGTTAGAAATAAAAGCTGTTTTGCAATGCTCGGCTATTTAAAAAATTTGAGGAGGAAAAGAAAATGATGAGAACAGTATATCTTTATGTTTGCGATACCATGGCAGATTGGGAAATTGGATATTTAACGGCGGAACTTAATACCGGCAGATATTTTAAAAAGGGGCTGGCCCCTTGTAAAATTGTGACCGTGGGGATTGATGTGACACCCGTTACGACGATGGGCGGTTTGAAAATATTACCGGATATCAGCGTGGCAGAGTGCGATTTAAAAAGTGCAGATGCCCTGATTTTACCCGGTGGCGATACATGGTTAGAGGAAGTCCACGAACCAATCATCAAGAAAGCCGCGCAGGGTATTAAAGAAAATAAGATTGTAGCCGCCATCTGTGGTGCGACAATGGGACTAGCCAAGAATGGCATCCTGGATGCCAGACGCCATACAAGCAATGATTTGGAGTATCTTAAAATGGTCTGCCCGGATTATAAAGGTGAAGCATTTTATAAAAATGACCCGGCGGTTACGGATGGAAACTTAATCACGGCTACCGGGGTAGCACCACTGGAATTTACGGTGGAAGTCCTAAAAGCATTGGAAGTTTTTTCGCCAGAAACATTGGAGGCATGGTATCAGCTATATAAAACCCATAAACCGGAGTATTTTTTTGCGTTGATGAACTCGATACAATAGCGAAGAGTGCTTTAGAAAAAAAGATCGAAGGTTATCTTCAGTTAAATAAAATGGAATAGAAAAGGTGGGAAAGCAATGAAATGCTGTATTGTAATTACCGGAATAGATCTGAAAGATAATTAAACTTAGGTAATTGCGAAACTAATTATAAAAACTGACGTAAATAAGCTATTCCAAATCAATTTTGGATAAATATAAGCTGATTTGGTGAGGAGCTGTATAAATATACTATACAAGAAATGACTTATCCAAGGGATTTATTGAGTTTTGCAAACACCTAAATAATTAAACTATTTAGGAGGATTTGAAATGTCTATTCCGGAAGAAAAAACATACCCTCGGACTGGTGATACCCAGACCATTTATCTGAATACTGTTATTAACAATCCCAATATTAAGATTGGCGACTATACCATCTATAACGATTTTGTAAATGATCCCATCGATTTTGAAAAAAATAATGTGTTATATCATTATCCCATCAATCAGGATCAATTGATTATTGGTAAATTCTGTTCCATTGCCTGCGGTGCAAAGTTCATTTTTACCAGTGCTAATCATACCATGAAGTCGTTGTCGACTTACCCATTTCCGTTATTTTGGGAAGAATATGGCCTTGAGCAGAAAGATGTTACCAAGGCCTGGGATAAAAAGGGTGATATTGTGATTGGAAATGATGTCTGGATTGGCTATGAAGCCGTTATTATGTCGGGTGTTCAGATTGGCAATGGAGCAATCATCGGAACCAGAGCTGTTGTCACGAAAGATGTGGAGCCCTACACAATTGTCGGCGGTGTGCCTGCAAAGCCGATTAAGAAGCGATTTGACGATGAAACAATTGAAAAATTGCAGTCACTTTGTTGGTGGGATTGGAATAAAGATCAACTGCTTGAAAAATTAAATGATATTATGTGTGGGAATATCGGTCAATTATAAAAATGTGATTTTGCAATAAAAAATAAATGGCGGGACGTTGAGATAAAAAATCTTGGCGTCTCGTTTTTTATTGTTTGATTGAGGGTTTTGTAGAAATACGTGGAACAAAGATGTATAATGGAAATAGATCTTGTTAATTTGGAGTGGCGCTATTAACTCTGAAATTGTATGTATCAATTAGAAGATGTCGTTACTAAAATGGAAATTCCTTTGATAAGGGTACTTTGGCTTTCTTATAGAACAAATTGAAGTGTTATTTCAATGAAATAGAAACATTGGAAAACATATAAGAAAAATTTTAATGAAGGTGAAATTGAAAAAGCAGTGTTGGCAAGATTTGTCAGCATTGTTACTGACGATAAAGATTTGAAATTGATTTTTATGATTTGAAGGTATCGAAACATAAAAAATTAACTCAAAAATATTTTATTTAACGGAAAGGAGTAAGTCGATGATTGATAATTTAGATGGATTATTGAAAGCAATTGTTGATAATTCGAAATTTCAGCGTTCTGTAGGAGATATAAAATCACAAAAATGCGATCACACAATGTCAGGCAGTTTTGATGAAAGCTTGTTTTGTCCTAAATGTAGTGCTCAACGCCAACAATCGGTTAGGCGTTTTAGTGGTGATCAAATTTTTAAGATAATAAAACCCTCTGAAGAAATTACATTCCAAAACTTACCAATAATACACATAGCAACATGTTTACAATGTCAAGCAAAAACAATTTTGATACTATATCAAGGGCCAGAAGTGGCTAGAACTTACAGTATTACACGATACTTATGGGGGATGTGTTACGCCAAATTCGCCCCAAGAAGTTAAATATTATATAGATCAAGCTTTTCGGGCAAAATCTGTTAATGCATTGAGTGCATCGATGGCAATGTATCGTTCTGCACTTGAATGGGCTTTGTATGAACAAGGTTATCGAAATGGTATGTTAGGTGGAAAAATATTAGCTCTTGAAAAGGAAATTAATGATGGTAAAGCGCCTAAATGGGCGATGGACATGCCACCAGTATTATTAAAGGCAATTAAAGATATTGGAAATGGTGCAATCCATACTAATGGTGGGGATATCATGAAGCAAAAGGAAATCGACAAAACGTTAATAGAACTTGTGGATGTAGTTTTTGCCGAACTGCTTGATGTTGTTTATGAGCAACCGCTGAGGAGAACCGGTAATCTATCGAAGTTGCAGAATATTGCTAGCAAATTAAAACTATGAAATGAGAATATTTAACATTTTGTATAAAAAGTATAAATCTCAACAAAAAGAACCAAGTACGTTAATGGTCACTGCTTGAGGATGTTTATAATAAGTAACCAGACGAGATGAATTTTGTTAGAATAATTCAAAAGAAGGAGTGAGGTCATGAAGGTATATCGTGAAAATGAAACTATATACTTTTCAAAGGATGGTATAGAAAAGTTGGGGTATACCAATTACACCCCTGAACTATGGGATATCATCAGTAAAGTAACTTGGACTGTGAAAAATGATGCGATGGGAACCCCTAAATACATTAAATCAAATCAGCTAAAAAAGACACTGCATCAAGTCGTGATTGATTACTATTTTTCAGAAGAAGTCCGTAAAGATGCCTATAGTAAGGAGTTTATTATTGAACATCTTGATAATGAGAGGTTCAATTGCAAAATATCAAATTTATATTTCTTAAAGAAATTAACTAATACATATAAAGGCTGGTATTTTGATAAGAAAAGCCAAGAGTCCATCCCTATTGTTTCAGTAAAAATGTTCCACATTATCGAAACTCAGCGTTTTCAGATTACAGCTGCATTCAATTATCCTTTTACAAACCCCGAAACAGGAAATATACTTAGTGTTATAAAATTGTTGTATGATACACCTTATGGAATTGTATTTCAAGATGCGGAAACTCTTCTAAATTCTATTTTAGACATCATGAAGTTGGATGTTATCGAATTGCGAAAAATACTAAGGTTTAAAGATATAAAAATCGAAGAATATGAGCACATCCAATCTTCTGGAGATAACATTACATTGAAAAGTGGTAACTGCGTTATAAAAGATGGAAAAGCATATATTATTCAGGAGTTTGATGATAATATGGAGCTTATTTCTAGTGCTTATGAAAAAGATTGGGCATAGTAGCCTGAAATAATACTAAGGAGAAGAAAAACATGCCACGTGAGATGTTTTCACGGGATAAAAGCGATTGAAAGGAATCGAAGGATGAAAAATAAGTTAGAAATGCTTGGATTAAATACTGAATTTGAAGAACTAAATATACATAATTTTCAAGAAGAATCTTTTCAGAACAATGTTTCTTTTCTTGATTTCGATGCGGTAATTATTGGTGCAAATTTTATTAGTAGTTCTTATTCTGAATCAACGACTAGTCCTTATCAAAATAAACGTTTGCTTTCTCAATATGCATCATGCCAAATCAAAGAAGACTTTGCCAGAATAAAAGAGCAATTAGTCGAATTGCTTAAACAAGGAAAAAATATTTTTATACTTATAGGTAGAAACGAAAACTGCTACGTTTATACGGGTGAAAAAAATATAGTGCTACGGGTAAAAATGCTCGTTTAACAAATATGGTTGAAGAATTTGATATGTATTCTTTTTTACCAATAGAATTTTCAGTAACTCATGTTTATGGCAATAAGTTTGAGATATGTGCAAAACAGCCATATTTTGATTTCTTTAAAACAGCTAAAGAATCATATCAATATGCAGCATATTTTAATGCTCCTACTCAGAATACCTTATTGAAAATTCCAAAGAGTGACCGGGCTGTATCAGCTGTTTTTGAATATGAATCGGGAAGAATAGTATTATTGCCGATGCCCTATTATGAAGCAGATTATGAGAACAATGATTATTGGGAAAAATATGGGAAAATTTACTTAAGTGAATTATTTAAATTAAATGATAAATTAAGTTCATCTATTAATGACTACGTATTACCTGAATGGGCGAACAATTTCTTTATTCTCAATGAAGATGAAGAATTAGAAAAGCTCAATAAAGAGCGTGATAAACTTACTAAAATTCAAAAGGGAATAGATAAACGAGAAAATGTGTATATTCCGACAGTGAAATCCCATCTGCACGGTCAAACCGACCCAGCGTCACGATTGAACTGACCCACCTTAACGAAAGGTGAGCCATTCATATAAATTGAACCTATAATGAAGTTGGCACACAAATGTGTGACTATCATTACAGGAGGTCGATAATTATGGTGAATTATCGAGAAATCTTGAGACTGAACAGTCTCAATTATACCCAGCGACAGATTGCTGCAAGCGTTCATAGCTCGCGAAATACGATCCGGGAAGTGCTTGAAGTTGCATCCAAAGCAGGTATTGAATGGCCACTGGACGAAGCGGCAACCAACGAAGTTCTGATGGCCACCTTCTACCCCGATCGGCTGACAGCAAATAATCACCGAAAGGAGGCTGATTACAGCACCATTCACAAAGAACTGGCCAAGCCGGGAGTGAATCTTTCTTTGCTCTGGAGCGAATACTGCGAAACCTGTTACACCAATGGCAATACGCCCTATATGTATTCGCAGTTCTGTGACAAATATCGCCATTGGGCCAGAGTGACAAAGGCAACCATGCGGATCCGGCATAAGCCAGGTGATGTGATGCAGGTTGACTGGGCGGGTAATACCATTCCCATTCAGGATCCCTTTACCGGTGATACCACCGAAGCCTATCTGTTTGTAGCGGTTCTTCCCTGCAGTTGCTATGCCTATGCAGAAGCGTGTTCCGATATGACTTCGGGTCAATGGCTTTGCTGCCATGCCAATGCCTATAGCTACTTCGGTGGTGCCACCCGGCTTTTGCTGCCGGATAATCTCAAAACCGGCGTGGTCAAAAATACCCGGTATGAGACCATTCTGAACCGCAGTTATCAGGAACTGGCGGAGTATTATGATACTGCCATCGTACCGGCCCGGGTCTACCACCCTAAGGATAAAAGCCTCGTGGAAGGAACGGTTAAGTATGCTTCCACCTGGATCATTGCAGCACTTCGGAATCGCCGGTTCTTTTCAATCGCCGAAGTCAAAAAAGCGGTCAGTGAAAAGCTCGAAGAGCTGAACCATTTTCCTTTTAAAAAGCGGGAAGGCAATCGCCACCGCGCTTATTATGAGGAAGAACATGACTTCATGAAGCCGCTTCCGTTTACCCCATATGAACCGGCCATCTGGTCCACCGCCAGGGTTCCCCGGGATTACTTGATCTCTGATGGAAAAAACAAGTTTTCGGTGCCGTTTGATCTGATTGGGGAAGATGTCGACATCCGGCTGACAGAGAAAACCGTGGAAGTCTTTTTTCACGGTTCCCGGGTGGCATCCCATCCCCGGTCAGCAACGCAACTGCGGGAGCCAGTTGTCCGTTTCGAACACATGCCGCTGGCTCACCAGAAGTATCTTTCCTATAGTGCCGAAGAATTTCAGGTATGGGCTCAAACAGTGGGCGAACAAACTAGTACCGTGATCAAGCTCTTTCTAGCTGCCGGTCGGGAACCGGAACAGGGTTACAAAGCCTGTGCAAGCCTGACAAAACTGGCGGACCGTTATGGTCATGAACGCCTTGAAAACGCCTGCCAGCGGGTGCTTCTCTACAGCAGTTCACCGACAATTCGCAACATCAGCACCATTTTAAAAAATGGTCAGGATAAAATCAAAACGGGACGTGAACTAAAATCGGAAACTTCCAGCAGTTATGGGATCACCCGTGGGGCTGCCTACTTCCAGAAAGGCGGTGAGCCGGAATGATTAATCAGTCAACCATTGCTGCATTAAGAGCCATGAAACTGACGGCCATGGCCGATGAACTGGAAGCCCAGTTTACCGATCAGACCACCTACAGCCAGCTTGGTTTTGAAGACCGGCTGGGGCTGCTGGTGGATGCGGAGTGGAACCGCCGGAAGTCCAATAAACTGTTGCGCTTTATCCGGAATGCCCGTTTTGCTGAGCCCGGTGCCACCATTGAAGGGATTGAATACCACGAAGACCGGAAGCTCGACAAAGCCCAGATTCTCCGGCTGGCCTCCTGTCAATATATCGAAGACGGCCATCACATCATTTTAAAAGGGGCCTCCGGCAATGGTAAAACCTACCTCAGTAATGCCTTGGGTAATGCCGCCTGCCGGAAATTCAAATCCGTCCGCTACATCCGGATGCCGGAATTGCTGGATGATCTGAATGTTGCCAAGGGCTGTGGCACCTTCCGTAAGACTATCAAGTCCTACCAGAAGGTTGAACTGCTGATTCTCGATGAATGGTTGATCCGCACCCTGGAACCACAGGAAGCCTATGATCTGCTTGAGATTGTCGAAACCCGCTGTAAGGAAGGTTCCATTATCTTCTGCACACAATATGAGATGGAAGGCTGGTATGAACGCATCAATCCCGATCCTGATAATGACAGCCCGATATCTGAAGCAATCATGGATCGCATCATTCACAATGCCTATGACATCCGGATTGGCGGCAAAATTTCGATGCGGGAACGGCGCAGCTTCAAGGCTTCTTCCAAAAGCGGTGCAAGCCATGGTTGATCAGAATGAACGCTTTTGCAGCTGCCACTGCGATTGCCAATACGAATTCAGTCAGTTAATTGATGATCTGATAAAAGACATCCAACATCTCGAATCTGAAACGGTCAGAACCCGTTATGAGCTGAGCCGTCATCTTACATATCCTTATGATGAGTATCTCAGAAGTGACATTCTCTCCGATCTGGGCCGGCGATACAGTGATCATCCCGCTTATCAGCTCTATATTCAGTTGTTATATAATAACCAGGATCCTATGGAAACCGATGCGTGGTGCGAACATATCTGTCGCCTCGCTCATGGCCACGATGATTCTGAGTATTAGCATTTAGTTACTACTGGTTCAGCTTCCGTGAGGGTGGAACTCATCCTCCGTGAAGCTGGGTCGAAATGACCGTGCAAATGGAGTTTGCCGGTCGGAATATACAAAATGTGATAAGTATCATCCAAAGATATAAAACGCTTGTCACATCTAGTGGAAATCAATTAGAAGAAATCGTGAAAGTAGTCCTTTCGGAAATAGGCTTTAGAATGTTGGATGCTGAACAAGGTCGAAGCGATATAATAGCCGAATATAAAAATATAAATATAGTCGCTGAAATTAAGGGAGTTACTAAAAGTGCTGCTGAAAAGCATGCCGCTCAACTCGAAAAATGGGTTGCCATGTTTATTGAAGATAATGAGCATTCAGCTAAACCGATTCTTATTGTCAATGGATACTGCGATACACCTTTATTTGAGCGACGGGAAGATGTCTTTCCCAATCAAATGCTTAAATATGCTGAAGCAAGAAATCATTGCTTACTCACAACTGCTCAATTATTGTGTTTGTATATAGAACTAAAGAAAAATCCATCATGTTCTGATGAACTAATTCAGGAATTGTTATCAACTGTGGGAAAATATCCCCGGTATACAAAACCAGAGGACTATCTTTTATCTCAATAAGAGTCCTATTGATGGTTTCTATAAAAGCAGCCAAGATGACTAAAGCGTAACAACGGAATCACCATGCCTATTGAATTCTTCACAGATTTTCATTAACTTAGTCTAAAATTAACATGTTTGTGTCAGAACCAGAATTAAAACCAACGGAGGAAAATATGCAAATAGAAACACTAAACAATAACGGCCAGAATATCGCCTATGTCCATACAACTACACTGATCCTTACCGATGTCCAGTCGGCGTTGGATTTAATGGCAACGGTTCGCTATGAAACCGAATGTGATGCGATCATTATAGATAAAGAGGCATTAACAGAAGATTTTTTTGATTTAAAAACCCGGCTTGCCGGTGAAATTATCCAGAAATATGTGAATTACGGCATCCGACTGGCAATCATTGGTGATTTTTCCGGGTATACAAGCAAGGCGCTGAATGATTTTATTTATGAATCCAATCAGGGTAAACATCTGTATTTCGTTTCAGATGTGGAAGAAGCGCTGAAAAAACTCCGATAAGATTCATAAACAGTCAATACGATTGACCCAAAGACCGATCAGGCTTGCATTTTTTATATCAAGTGATAAACTAAGTAAAAAAACAATAAATACCACAGAAATTTGACAACCATGTTCTCGAGATTTCCGTTTTGAAATCCTGGGGGAAGCCAGGCTCGAAAGCCTGACTTATCAGGGCGGTAGCGTTCTTTTTTAACTTTCGGTTTTTTTAATGCCATTTCAAGTTCAGCTATGGTTTGATATTGCTGGCTGGGGTCCATATGGATGCACTTTTTTATCACAGCGGCCAAGCTACCGACCGCGACGGGTCCCTGGTTAGGAAGCTGCCCGGTTAACAGCTCATGAAACAGAATCCCAATACCATAGATGTCGGTGGTTTGCATGGATTTAAAAAACTTCACTTCTGACCGGTGATGCAAAGACCAAAGAAATCCCCGATTGCCGTGGCTTGGTGGAGGCTGGAATGACGCAGAAGCTCGGTGATTTCTGAAACGGTATAGGCGGCATTTAATGAGGTAATCAGTCCCGGGCGCATTTCCGTGGGCCGGGTGGAAAGATAGACCATTGTCCGGATCAGCGGATTGACATCACGGCGCAAGTCGGTGATGCAGTAACGCCCACCGGGACGAAGGACGCGATAAATTTCATCAAAGGCGCGAATGGGGTTTTCCCATTCATGGAGAGAACCGTTGGAAATAACCGTATCAAAGCTTTCATTCTCAAAGGGCATTGCAATACAGTTCCCCAGCACATAGCGAGCGGAAATGCGGTATTCGGCAGCATTTTTTTCGGCGAAATGGATCATCGCGGGACTGATTTCGCAGCCAGTTAGGGATATCGGGTGAACCTTCTTAGCTAGTTCCAGCCCCACATAGCCGGGCCCGGGTCCGACCTCCAGAATATCACCGCCCCGGATGCCCGAAGCAATCATATCGTTCACACCGTTAAAGCCTTTATCCCGCATACGGCGGGCAAATAAATCAAAGGTTTCGACCGTAATCTCATTTTGAATGCCTTCGTTGGTTTCAATAACTCTTGTTTTTATCATCTGTGTTAGCCTCCTTTAAGGTATTTAATGATTCTTCGGCCCAGCTAAGCTCGGCCTGATAGTGGCGAATATGATGCTTGAAAATAATATCGGCAGAGGTTCTATAGTCTTTTGGGATATTTGCTAAAGTTTCGTTGCAGTGAATGGTAAGCATTTCAAGGGTTTTCTTCAGGTTGACGATATGCTGACTAAGACTGTCCATCAAGGCACTGTGGTCAAGGGAGTCAGAAAAATAAAAAGTGCCATCAATGTCAAAGATCGGACGGTAATTAATCTGCAAACTTTGGTGAAGCAGCTCCTTAAACTTGTCTTCGCCAGCACTATTTACTTGATACACGGTTTTTTCTGGACGAGCACCTTGTTTGTCACGGCTAGCAAGAATTAGCCCTGCAGCCTCCATTTTTTCAAGATGGTAATACACGGTGGGTAGTTTAATCTGGGTGAAATCCTCCAGCTGTTCAGCAATCAACTTTTTTATCTGGTAACCGTGTTGAGGGCCGAAGCGCAGGAGAAGCCCAAGAATGTATAACGGGATCATGTAATCACTCCTTTTTTAAATAGTCAGTGCTGACTATAATTATACTCAGCACTGACTATTTGTCAAGTGATAATTTTATGATAAATTATCACTTAGAAGAGTGTACGTTGAAAATCCGTCGGATGAGGTGAAAGCATGAAAAAAGAATTATCAGAGATGTCATTAGAAGAATTGTGGGAGTTGTTTCCGATTATTTTAAAGGAGCACAATCCCCAATATAAAGAATGGTTTGAAATTGAGGAAAGACAGCTTTTAAGTTTTAGTAAGAGCCAGGATATAAAGCGAGTTAGCCATATTGGGAGTAGCGCGGTGAAGGGTTTGATTGCCAAGCCGACCATTGATATCTTATTAGAAGTTGAGAAGAATTGCAATATTACAGCGTTAATCGAAAACCTGATGGTTAAAAACTGGATCTTGATGTCAAGTGCATATGAGCCGGAGTTGAGACTTGCATTCAACAAAGGTTATACCCCGGATGGATTTGCAGAAAAGGTGTACCATCTTCATGTCAGGTATTCGGGTGATTGGGGAGAGTTGTATTTTAGAGATTATTTATTAGATCATGCTGATGTTGCCGTCGAATATGGAAATCTTAAATTGAGTTTGGTGAAAGAATTTGAGCACAACAGAGATGGATACACAGCGGCAAAAACAGAGTTTATTGCGCGTTATACCCAAAAAGCGAAGAGAGCGTATGCCGGCAGGTACACCCCCTCAGAATAACAACAAAAACGTCCCGGTAAATTGACTACAAAACGGATGCGGGCGTAGGGATAACAATTCGGGTTGTGATTAGCTCGGGAGGTGCGATATAATAAAATCTGATCCATAAAAGGGATCGGATTTTTTTATGGTTAAGCGGAGGATAAAATGATTCGTATTAGAAAATGCACCCCGGATGATGCAGTGGAAGTGCAGCAGATTGGCTGGAAAGCTTATCAAGAGACTTTCGCTGCGATGAATAGTAAAGAAACAATGGATGCTTATCGAAATGAAGCATTCAAGATCGGTAAAATAACGGATGAACTCTTGAATCCCGCCTCCTGTTTTTATTTCGTGGAAGTAGAGAGGCAACTCGCAGGTTGTCTGAAAGTCAATGAGTCTTTAGCCCAAACCGAACTTCAAGATCCGTTATCCCTTGAAGTCGAACGAATTTATGTGTTACAGGCTTTTCAAAAAATGGGATTAGGGCGTCGTTTAATGGATCAGGCGATGGAATTCGCTTTGGAAAAGGGTAAAAAATACCTATGGTTGGGTGTTTGGGAGAAAAATTGCAAGGCAATCCAATTTTATAAAAAACTGGGATTTGTAAGGATAGGGATCCATGATTTTGTGATGGGTGATGAAATCCAAAAAGATTACTTAATGCGAAAAGATTTGGTCGGATAATTGAGAAACAATTATCATTATTGAAAAAAGGTGGAGGAAAAAGTTGATGTTCTACGACCAGTTAAAAACCAGAAGAAGTATCCGTAAATTTAAGAACCAGGCAGTTGAACAGGAAAAGATTGATGCCATTTTAAAAAGTGCACTGCTGGCACCCTCATCGCGGGGCAGACGTCCCTGGGAATTTATTGCCGTCACTGATCGCGACCGGCTTTCGCAGTTGGCTCTTTGCCGAGAACACGGAGCAGCTTTTTTAGCAGGAGCACCGTTGGCAATTGTTGTGGCCGCCAACAAGGAACTATGTGACGTTTGGATTGAAGATGCTGCGATTGCAGCAATTCTGATTCAATTAGCCGCCCACGATTTAGGTTTGGGTTCATGCTGGATTCAAGTTAGGGAGCGATTTCAGACAGAACAAAAGAAGACGGAAGATTATATAAAAGATATCCTTTTAATCCCCGCGCAGTACGCAGTTGAATGCATCATTGCGATTGGTTATCCGGATGAAGTGAAAAAACCTCATGAAGAAAATGAATTGCACTATGAGAAGGTCCATTTTAATCAGTTTAAAACAGATATGAAGTAAGATGCTAGAAAAATATTTTCACATTAGAAGCACCTCTGATTTAAATTACGATCGGAAAAAAAGACAAGGAGGGTAAATTGAAAGAGTCAATCAGAAAAAGAATTTTGGACTTGGGCGCAGATGTGTGTGGGTTTGCAAGTATTGAACGATTTATTCAGGCCCCGGAGGGATTTCATCCGTGCGATCTTTATCCCGATTGCAAAACTGTAATCGTATTTGGCTTTGCTCTACCGAAAAGCCTGTATGAGGTTAAACCGGATTTGTTATATGGACATTTTAATTATCTGACCATTCCGAAAGTGGATCAGATAGCAATGATGACAGCGAGAATAATCGAAGATGAATATCGCGGCACAGCCGTGCCAGTGCCTTGCGATAGCCCTTACGATTATTGGGACAGCAAAAAAATGGAGGGACGCGGATTAATCTCCATGAAACATGCGGCTGTCAATGCCGGGATTGGAACCTTGGGTAAGAATACTTTGTTGCTCAATAAAAAATTCGGGAACCGCCTAACCGTCGGTGTAATTCTGTCAAATCTCAAATTAGAATCAGATGACGATGCCGAATCTCTTTGCATAGAGGGCTGTAATCGCTGTTTAAAAAGCTGTCCGGTTCAAGCACTGGGTGAGGGTTCCGTCATTCAAAAGTTATGCCGAAACAATGCCTATGGAACAACAGCAAGAGGCTTTGAAACAGTTTCGTGCGATACCTGCCGCAGCGTATGTCCTAAGCGATTTGGGGAATGAGCGAATGCGAAGCGGGTTTGGGCGACAATGAATAAAGCACAGCTATGTGAAGATAAATTATGAAATGCGTTTTCGGGTTGCGGCAAGTCCGATCAACTGGATAACAGGAGAGGAAAAAAGGATGCTTGAGGTTGTTTTAATGACAGTGCAAAGGAGCAATGGCGATATCGTATGAAGCGGAAGAAAATCCAATGACTAAGCAAGATTCCCCATAGAATAGGATAGAAGTTTCAATAACTTAACGAGGAGGTTTCATGATGCAAAATGAAAAAAGGGAATTACCCTCAGAACGGTGCGAAGAGCTATTTAGCCTTTTGAGTGCCCGTTTTGATAAAAATATGAGCCGTCATCAAGGTTTAAACTGGACTGAGATTCAGGCAAAGCTTGACGTTAAGCCAGAAAAATTGTGGTCACTAAGTGAAATGGAAGAAACTGGCGGGGAACCGGATGTGGTTGACTATGACCAGGCTACGAAAGAATTTATTTTTTTTGATTGCTCGCCAGAAAGTCCGAACGGCCGTAGAAATATTTGTTACGATCGTGATGCGTTAGCGTCACGGAAAGAACATAAACCGGAGAATAGTGCCATTGATATGGCAACCACGATGGGTATTGAGCTTTTAACTGAAGAACAATACCGGGAATTGCAGAAGCTGGGAGATTTCGATACTAAAACATCGAGTTGGGTGAAAACACCCCCTGAGATCAGAAAAATTGGCGGGGCACTTTTTGGCGATCGCCGCTACGACCACGTCTTTATCTATCACAACAGTGCCTCTTCTTATTATGGGGTCAGAGGCTTTCGCGGGGTGCTAAAGGTCTGAACTTTACGCAGACGAAGTCATGGTGGTATGAAGAGAAACCAATTGAAATAAAATTTAGAGGTGTTGTTCATGTTAATATCGAGGACAGAGTAGCATGTGAATAAGTGTTAGAAACCGAGGAAAGTGTTGATGAAAGTAGATCAAATATTACATTATTGCACAGAATATTTAAGCGACACTGTTTTAGTAGAGAGCTGGGGTGAGAAAGGAATATTTTATAATCCTAATCATGCCTTGAAGCGTGGCGTTTATGTACTGACGGTGAAAGAAAAAGATGGAGCCAATGATAAAGGCTCTAATTTAAACCGAGATGGAATTTTTAGGGTGAATATGGGATTGCGAAAACAAACATTTTTGGAATTGTTTGGGAGTATCCCGGCCCGTCCGGCAGCCGGTGAGGTTGTTAAGATGGAATATGATTTTACTTTATTGGATACGATTTTACCCCATCCCGTATATGCCTGGATGGGATGGATTAGCATTCTGAACCCATCAGAAGATACCTTTGAGAAATTAAAACCGCTAATTGAGGAATCCTATGCGTTTGCCACGGAAAAATTCAAAAAAAGAAAATAAGTATCCAATTTAATAAAAAGACATACTTAGGGGGTAAAATGACAAATCAAAAATTAACGATAGATGGTATTCCAGCGATTATTTGGGGCGAGAATTCCCCTAAAGTATTTATCGCCGTACACGGAAATATGTCAAACAAATCCGATGATGTCATTGTGATATTGGCAGAAAAACTAACACAATTAGGATATCAGGTGCTTAGCTTTGATCTGCCTGAGCATGGCGAACGTCAAAATGATAAAACGCCATGCAAGGTTTTATATTGCGTAAAAGATCTTTCTGCCATTATGGAATATGCAAAAACAAAATGGAATGAGATCAGTTTGTTTGCCTGCAGTATGGGGGCGTATTTTAGTTTGCTTGCCTACAAAGATGTTGATTTGAAGCAGTGCCTATTCCTGTCACCAGTTGTCGATATGGAGCGTATTATCAATAATCTGATGTCGTGGTTTAGTATCAGCGAGGCACAGTTACAAGCTGAAAAAGAAGTTTCGACCCCGATCGGGCAACGATTATATTGGGATTATTATTGCTATGTTAAGGAACATCCCATTAGTTCCTGGAAAAAACCAACTGCAATTCTTTATGGCTCAGCTGATGATTTATGTGAATTCGATACGGTTTCAAACTTCGCACAGCACTTTAATTGTGATCTAACCGTAATGAAACATGGTGAACATTATTTTCATACGGAAAAACAATTGGCTTTTTTTAAGCACTGGATAGAAAACCATATCGTTGTTTAAATCGAATTCAATCAATTTGGAAAGGAGCCTCAATTGGAACGAAATTATATCGGCAGTGTGCGACTCAGTTCGCCGGTGGAAGAAGATTCCTATCTTCACCGCCTGATGGTGGTACGCCATTTGAAACAGATGAAAGAGCTGCCTTTCCGCAAATCGGTGACTTTTTTAGTCGGCGAAAACGGCACCGGAAAGTCAACCTTGTTGGAAGCGATTGCCGTGGCTTTTGGCTTTAATGCTGAGGGCGGCACCCGTAATTGTAACTTTTCAACCAGCGCTACCCATTCCGATTTGTATCGTCACTTAACCATTTCGCGGAGCGCTTATCCCAAGGATGGTTTTTTTTTAAGAGCCGAAAGTTTTTACAATACGGCCAGTTATCTGGATGAGGTCTATAAAGAGGAATTCCGGAACCAGTTTCAAACCGCCTACGGCGATCGGTCGCTGCATAACCAGTCCCACGGTGAGAGTTTTCTGGCACTGGTAGCCAACCGCTTCAGCGGAAACGGAATTTATCTGCTGGACGAGCCTGAAGCAGCGCTTTCGCCCAGTCGACTGATGACCCTGTTGGTACATATCCATGCATTGGTACAGCAGAATTCCCAGTTTATCATTGCCACGCATTCCCCCATTCTGATGGCCTATCCGGAAGCAGAGCTATATCAGTTATCCGAAGAGGGCATCCACTCGGTGGATTATCGAGAGACGGAACACTATCAGTTGACGCGCCGATTCCTTGAAAATCCGGAAAAAATGCTGCATTATCTGCTGGCAGAGGAGTAGGAGCAATGAGTTTAGCGGATAAGCAATATTTTATAACTAAATCATACCTTTTCAAAGAAATAGTATGATAATAAAAAAATGGAAGGGTGTGGTTTAATTTTTATGAAACATGCTGGCGTAA
This sequence comes from Acetobacterium carbinolicum, assembly GCF_047456275.1. Taxonomy (GTDB): domain Bacteria; phylum Bacillota; class Clostridia; order Eubacteriales; family Eubacteriaceae; genus Acetobacterium; species Acetobacterium carbinolicum. The sequence goes on along the minus strand of NZ_CP173357.1, from coordinate 3,890,724 downwards.
ATACTGGGGTTAGAGCCTCAGGCAAAAACACCCTGCTACGCAATGCAAAATTTGGGTCAGACCCAAAGAAAAAAGAGAAAAACAAACCCTTAAGCTTAAAACTGCCAAAGGCTCGTGATTGCGTGACCTTCAGGCAGTTTTTTTATTGAACAGCTAGAGTCAGGATACTGTTGCGAAATTTACGGGGGCTTATTATTTTATATTTAAAAAGATGATTGACAAAACCATGGTAAAGGAATATCCTTATGATAAGTAGTACAAATCATACTTATTATACTTAACGCATTGAATGGAGGAAAATAATGACTCAGCCAAAAGGAAAATATGCCTGGACTGTTAAGGTCGGTGAAAAAGGGCAGATTGTCATTCCAAAAGAAGCAAGGGATGTCTTTAATATTAAACCAGGCGATACATTGATATTGCTGGGAGATGAAGAACAGGGGATTGCGATTCCCCCTAAAAATATGTTTGCTAAAATTTCACAAATGGTTTTTGGTGGAAGCGGTTCTGACTCAGACCAGAGTGATGGGAAATGAGCGTTCTGGCGGTTAATAATTTACGCAAAAAATACGATCAATTTGAACTGGATAATGTTTCTTTTGCATTGGAACAGGGCACCATCACTGGTTTTATTGGACGCAACGGTGCCGGCAAGACCACAACACTTAAGGCATTGCTGAACTTTGTTCATCCGGACGGGGGTGAGATTTTATTTTTTGGGAAGGGTTTTAAAGCGAGTGAGTTTGAAATCAAGCAAAGAATCGGCTTTGTTTCAGGGGGAATTAATTATTATCCCAAAAAGAAGATCAAAACAATTACAGCAACAACCCGGCGTTTTTATGAGAATTGGGACCAACAAGCCTATCAGCTTTATATGAAACGCTTTGAACTGGACGAAAATAAAACCCCCGATGAATTATCCGAAGGGATGAAGGTAAAATATTCGCTTGTTCTGGCACTTTCACATCATGCCGAGCTATTAATTCTAGATGAACCCACAAGCGGTCTTGATCCGGTTTCAAGAGATGACTTACTCGATATCTTTTTAGGACTCTTACAAGAGGGGATCACCATTTTGTTTTCGACCCATATTACCTCGGATCTCGATAAGTGTGCGGATAATATCATCTATATCCAGAAGGGTAAGGTGTTGGCTAACAGTGATATGGCATCATTTCTGGCACAATACAAAGTTCTGGAATTTTCGGATGAGCAACTGACCGATGATTTAAGACCAAAACTGATCGGATACAAACAGACTAAGCACGGTTATCGGGCACTGATTAAAGCGACAGATGTTAGTCATATCAATGAAAACGTGACCGATGCAGATTTGGAAGCGATTATGATTCATATGGAAAAGGAGTGATATCGCAATGAATAATCTGCTCAACAAAGAATTTAAGCTGGCGATGCACCCGACCGCACTTATTTTTTTATCCCTGTCAGCAATGATGCTGATCCCGAATTATCCCTATTATGTGACGTTTTTCTACACCAGCCTGGGGATCTTCTTTATGTGTTTAAGCGGACGGGAGAATAATGATATATTCTATACCATGACACTCCCGGTTCGCAAAAAAGATATTGTCAAATCACGCTTCTTATTTGTTGCCATTATTCAGATGGCCCAGGTTTTAACGGCCATCCCTTTTGCTTATGTGAGAAGCTTATATGATATGCCGGGAAATCTTGTCGGGATTAATGCCAACACGGCATTTTTCGGGTTATCTTTTGTAATAATGGGACTCTTTAATTTCGTCTTTTTTATCAAGTATTATAAGGATACCAACAAGGTTGGGGCCGCCTTTGGCTGGGGCAGTCTGGTGATGGCGATCTTTATGATCATTGCCGAAACAAGTACCCATGTGGTGCCATTTATGAAAAATTATCTGGATACGAATGATCCGGAGTTTATTCAATATAAGTTGATGGTATTAGTCGTCGGCATCCTCTCATACTGTCTGCTGACATTTGCGGCTTACAAAAAATCAGTTATTTCCTTTGAAGCGTTGGATTTGTAGGTGACAAATTGATTCCTTTATGAAGGTCTAAATTCATAAAAACATGGCCGACCCATGGCGTAACCGAAAGCCACCACTCTGGTTGGACAGTGCCGATGCTCCAGAAGGGTGGCCAAATGGTTTAGCGGCAGGTTGGATCATACTTCGTTATTTTTTAATAACCGGGATCCAAACTTCATATTGGGCATTTTGGGGATCGGCATTGATATAAACTTCGATGTCCGGGGCATTGCCGTATTCATACCCTGAGGTGGGGAGCCACTCGGTGACGATTCGCTGTTCTAAGTCTTGAATGGACAGGTTTGTTCCACTGCCAGCGAAGATCGCCCAGGTAGCAGCAGGAACCGTATATTCCGCTAAGCTGTCATCGGTATCCTTGGTACTGGCAACCGCAATAAAATACTTCCAGTCCTCGGTGTCATTGCAGACACTGACCCCCAGTAAACCCATTGGCTGTTGATCCATCAGCGCCGCCAACTTCGGAATCGTTCCATCGGTGGTCGCTTTTTGCCACATTTGCGGCACAATTTCAAAGTTTTTTTCAATTTCCTTGTGTAGGGGCTGCCAGGTCCCGATAATTCGAAAAGCTGGTTTTTGTTCAATTCTGTAATTCATTTCCGTGACTCCTTTAATTGTAATTTTGAAGCTGACTGGTGGATAGGCGCAGAGCTCAACGCCCCCCTCTTTAACACGTGAAGGGGCAACGCCGTGAATCGTTTTAAATGCTCGGTTAAATGCGGTGGGAGAAGTGTAGCCATATTTCAAGGCCACATCAATGATTTTTTCTTCACTGCCTTGAAGATCGACGGCAGCTAGTGTCATTCTCCGGCGGCGAATATATTCAGATAGAGGCACATCTGCCATGTAGGCAAACATCCGTTGAAAATGATAGGTTGAGCAACAGGCAATGGCGGCGACTTGCTCATAGTCAATGTCCGCAGTAATATTCTCCTCAATATAATTTATCGCGTTATTTAGTCTTTCAATCCATTCCATTTGTTCAGCTCCTTATTATTATTATAGTTTTTCGAGAGTGTTTGTCCTCTCTTTTAATGCCTTAATTAGCGAGTACGGTTATATTTATCAAAGTTCAAACGAGTTATTTCCGGGATATCCCATTTGTCGATTATCCAGCATTAGGGATTAATTGTTGTTTGAATTTCATGTTGCAAACAACATTATATAAGGTTGGATCATGAATAACAAGGACAAAAGCTGTGGATCAGGAGCAAAATTAGCATCGTTGACACGTTGACAGATAGAGGGCGAGTGGCGAGCGGTTTAAAAAGGGCTGAATTCGATTTGTTTAAGCGCTGCGAATAGTGCTATAATAAATTAGTTGCTTCAGAAGGATGGGGTTTCGAACTTCGCACAGCATTTTAATGGCGACTTAACCGTAATCGAGCAGGGAAAACATTTTTTTTGATACCGAAGAACAACTGTAATTTTTCAAGCGATAACTAGAAAAGTGTATTAATGTTTAAATTACGGCCTATCTGCTGCGAGTAGCGTGATCCAACCAGGTAAAGTAAGTTGTGAGCGAAAACCAAAACGAGGCGAAAAATTACGGCAATGAAACCTTCAAGAATTAAATAATGCGAAAAGATCTGGTGCGAGAAAGGTTTAATGGAGATAGATGATAAAAAAAGAAGTAACCAATAAATATGCAGATTTGGAAGTGGCCCTTCAGATCGATTGTAAAAAATGTAGCGGTCTATGTTGCGTCGCCTTGTATTGCATGAAAAGTGATGGATTTCCCGAGAACAAGCAGGCGGGGGTACCTTGTAAACACTTGACGACAGATTTTTGTTGTGATATCCATCCCCTTTTGGCAGCGAAAAAGATGAAAGGGTGTCTGGCATATGATTGCTTTGGTGCCGGGCAAAAAGTGACCCAAAGCAGTTACGTCAATGAAAATTGGAAAACCAATCCGGACAAGGCCGATGAAATCTTTCAGGTCTTTATGAAGGTCTTTCAGCTCCATCAGATCGCCTGGTATTTATTGGAAGCACTGTCGTTAGTCAGTGATGATCGCGCAAAAGATGAGATCGATGCGCTGCTTGTAGAGAATATTCAAATGACCGCAACGACGGAAATCCTGGTCATCGATATTGCCAGTTATAAAATGCGTGTGGATCAGGCGTTAAAAAAGGTGAGTGATCAAGTAGCGGCTGATTCTTCTGATGGGACTAACGGCAAAGACTATTTTGGTAAAAACTTTAAAGGTGCCAATCTTGATGGCAGAGATTTTAGTATGGCGTTGATGATTGCGGCCAATCTGAAGGGTTGCAGCTTGAAGAAAACTAATTTTCTGGGTGCTGATATGCGGGATGCGAATATCAAAGACACGGATTTAAGCGGTTGTGTTTTTCTAACACAAATGCAGATTAATGCGGCTCAGGGAAATGCTAAAACGAAGCTTCCAGCTAATTTATCACGACCTTTCAGCTGGCAAGGAGAGTAGCTAATAACAAAGTCGGCATCAGCGATTAAACAGTAAATACTTAGAAACAGGAGGACGTATGTTAACACTCTATTTTTCAGGAACGGGAAATTCAAAATTTATAGCAGAACGCTTTTCAGCCAAAATGGCCGCGGCTTGTTATTCCATTGAAGAAGAAGTGGATTTCAAAGAAAAAATGGGGCAGGTTAAGACCATTGCCGTTTGCTATCCCATTTACGGTTCCTGCGTCCCCCGAATTATGCGGGAGTTTGTCAGAAAAAATCGGTCCGCGTTTGAGGGCAAACAGCTGATCATTTTCAGTACGCAACTGCTGTTCTCAGGAGATGGGGCCCGGGTTTTACAGAATTACTAGAAGGGGTATCGGTAAACGTTCGCTATGCTGAACATTTTAATATGCCGAATAATATTTGTAACTTTTTTTTATTTCCCCTTGCCAATCCAAATAAAATGCAAAGGTATTTAAAAAAGGCAGAGAAGAAACTTAGTCGATCATGTCAGAACATTAAAAATGAGGTTGTCAAAAAGCGTGGGTTTAATTTCGTTTCTCAACATTTAGGTTTGTGGACCCAACGGGCGCATTTTGGTGCACTTGAAAAGAAGGCCCAACGGGATGTTAGAATTTCGGCAGAATGTAATCTTTGTGGCAAGTGTGTCAGGATCTGTCCGATGAAAAACCTCAAAATAACAGATCGAAGAATTGTACAACTGGATCAATGTACCCTTTGCTATCGATGTGTCAATCAATGTCCTCAAAAAGCGATCACGGTTTTGGTGCACACACAAGTTAAAAAGCAGTATCAGGGGATTGTCGGTTTGTTAAAGTGAGAAAAAGCATTAAAAAAACGAAAGAAATTTTTTGGATTTAGTAGAGACGGACATAATTATTTGACAGTAAGCGTACTTCATACTATAATGATTACAATATGAATTTTTGCTCATGAGGGAGTAGTTAGCGTTAAATCCGCGGTAAGTCAACATACTGGTCACAACGGCCTGGCTTGCCTTAATAAACGAGACTCATGTATAACTGTTACAGCTATACATGGTCTTATTTTTTTGTAAAAACCCAGGTATAAGCTTAGAATAGCTGTACCTGTTTTTTTATTCATAAATTTTACTTAAGGAGTATGTTTAAATGAGTATTCTTGAGTTAATTTTGGTTGCGATCGGTCTTTCCATGGACGCTTTTGCTGTGGCAATCTGCATCGGCTTGAATCTGAAAAAAGCAGATTTGAAAAAGACCCTGGTTGTGGGATTGTATTTCGGATTTTTTCAGGCCTTAATGCCCTTGATTGGTTATATCTTTGCCGTGCAGTTTAATGAAAAGATCATTGCTTTCGATCATTGGATTGCCTTTGTTTTGCTGGGCATCATTGGTGGAAAAATGATAATCGATGGTTTACGAAAGGAAGGATATTTAGGGGGTGTAGAGAAGCCGGATACCGCAGCGGCATGTCCAGTGGTCGGATGTGGATGTCCCGAAGATGAAAAAGCCACTCTCAGCCCCAAAGCCATGATTCCCCTGGCCTTGGCAACAAGTATCGATGCTCTGGCGATCGGGGTGTCGTTTGCCTTTCTTCAGGTTCATATTCTTCCCACAATTTTATCTATTGGAAGTATTACACTGTTTCTCTCGGTGATGGGAGTAAAAATTGGCAGTATCTTCGGATCGCGATTTAAGGGAAAAGCAGAGCTACTGGGAGGAGTAATCCTGTTAGTAATTGGTGTAAAAATATTAGTAGAACATTTAGGAATACTAGTCATCTGAAGGCAAGCTCTTTTTAACGATTTTCAGGTTGCGGGTATCAAAAAAACAGAGGATTTTGTTTCTGCTAAAAAGTATTTTATGATAGGATAAGAAAAAGATTGTAGCGTATATCAGAAGGATAATCCTTCGGGTGAGTTGGTCAAAGAGAAAGGAATAAGATCAATGTTAAACGTCGAAGAAAAGCTGGCAAAATCACTAACGGCAGAGTCCATCGAGTTGATTCCATACCTGCCATATCTATTACAGGACTTATGGGAACTGGGTGCATCGCCAAATGATATCATTGATATGACCTTGAAGCATGTCCCGGTATCAGAAAAAATGCGAGTGCTCGATTTAGCTTGCGGTAAAGGCGCCGTGAGTGTTCAGTTAGCGAAGGCCTTGGGCTGCAGAGTAACGGGGATTGATATCATTCCGGAGTTTATTGATGATGCAATTAAAAAAGCTCAGGAATATGGGGTTGAGAGCTTGTGTGAATTTAAGCGCGGAGATATAAATGAAGCTGTAAAGACTCAAAAAGAGTATGATATCGTTATTCTGGGGGCAGTCGGAGATGTACTGGGGAACCCCGAGCAAACAATACAAAAGCTAAAACAGACAGTGAAAAATAGCGGCTATATTTTCATTGATGATGCGTATGGAAATAATGATTCCGATGGTCGATACTCGACCAGAGAACAATGGCAGTTGTTCTTTAAAAATGCACAGCTAAAGATTATTGATGAAAGAATTGCCAAAGAAGAGGCAATAGTAAGCACGAACGATGAGCAACAGTCGTTCATCGTAAAGCGAGCAAATGAACTAAAAGAAAGCCATCCGGCTAAAGCATTCTTATTTGATAATTATATTAAAAGCCAGCAGTCTGAGTGTGATGAGCTGGAAAATGAAATAGTTGGGGTTACGATGTTAGTGAAAAAATCATCATAATTATCGGGATCAAAAATACCCCAGTAAAAATACTTTGTTAAAATATGGTTTATAGTGATGCGAAAAGTGTTGAATAGGTGTATAATATTATGAGATCATATAATAAGTGGAGGTGTATTTATGAATTTGGCACAGTTGGAACGAATGAAAAATGATAGTGGTTTTATTGCAGCACTGGATCAAAGCGGAGGCAGCACACCAAAAGCACTGGCAATTTATGGCATTCCAAAAGAAGCTTATGCGGATGAAACTGAGATGTTTCAAATGGTTCATGAAATGCGAACGAGGATTATGAAGAGTCCGGCGTTTACCAAAGAAAGAATTCTGGCGGCAATCTTGTTTGAAAAAACGATGGATCAAAAAGTAGATGGAAAATATAGCGCCGATTATCTTTGGGATGTTAAGGGAATCTTACCAATTTTGAAGGTTGATAAGGGGCTGTTGGATTTAGAGAATGGTGTTCAATTAATGAAACCCATTACTGATCTTGATGCCTTACTCATTCGCGCGAAAGATCGACATATATTCGGAACGAAAATGCGTTCTGTCATTAAAGAAGCCAATCCGGCAGGGGTCAAAGCCATTGTCGATCAACAATTTGAATTGGGTAAAGCCATTGCGGCGGCAGGGTTGATTCCGATTTTAGAGCCAGAGGTTGATATTCATACACCCAATAAAGCTGAAGCCGAAGTTTTACTCAAACAAGAAATCCTTGAACACCTGAAAACGTTGGACACGTCTAGTCAGTTTATGTTTAAACTCACGATTCCCGATGTTGATAATTTTTATGAAGCGGTTATTCAAAATCCAAATGTTATCCGCGTTGTTGCTCTTTCCGGTGGCTATTCCAGAGAAGCAGCCAATGAAAAATTAGCTAGAAATCCAAAATTGATTGCAAGTTTTTCCAGGGCACTAACCGAAGGGCTCAAGGTAAACCAAAGTGACGAAGAATTTAACGCGGTATTAGATCAATCGATTCAATCGATTTATGAAGCCTCGATTAAATAAAAATACAGATAAATAAAAAAGACGGCAACAAATCTTTAAATGATAGATTTGTTGCCGTCTTTTGTCTGTGGATAGCTAATCTGTTCATTTCCTTATCTAGCAGCCAGAAATGGTTTGTTTTGCGGTGCTGTGTCGTAGAATAAAGAGGTGCTGATTTTAGATAAGCCCACAAGTGGTTTAGACAACGAAAATATATACCATGCGATACAATGATTAGATGTTGTGAAGATCCGTTATTAAACCACCTGATGCTTGCAATAGGTGCGGATGGAAAGGAAAAGGAAAACAGGAATTTCAATTACCGCGGCCGCGATTATGACATAAGGGGTCCAAAGGCTTATTGAACCAATATGCAGGTAATTAAAGCTCGTGAGTTGATAAAGCAAGCTGTTTTGCATACCGATTCCCGCAGATGGTAAAATAAAACTAAGCCAATTAGCGCCAGCGGAATACGTGAATATCGGTAACAAACATAGCCCAATGGCAATTAAGATGACAGAAAGCGAATCTTTAAGTTTGGCAGATATAAACAATGTAAAACTAATGGTTGCCAGCAAAGAAAGCAATCCTCCGATTGCTAAAACGGCTTGAAGCTGTCCTAAATTAAGCGCCGGCAGACTGATAACAGAATACAACATTTGCATCGACGTTTCCATACACTCCAGCCCAAACGCAAGGTCTGAAATCAGTAAATGCAAAGAAATGCATAGGATAAATGCAGCACAAAAAATGGTTAGAGCGGCGAGTATTTTTACGATTGCTAATCGTGAATGCCCATATTTTGTGCAGCGCAAGATACTGTCCGAACCGGTTTGGTAGTCATTAGAAAACGTCGGTGCGGCAGCGGCGGTGCAAAGAATGACAAGGATAAAAATAAAAAGCACCAGGTGATCAAAAGCGTCCCTTGAATATCCGGCGTAAAGCTGAAAGGGCGTTTTTACTTGTGCGTATTTTTGCAAAGCCTGTTCCTGTGCAGTGGGATACTTCTTTTGCTCCATTTGCATAATGTCTTTTAGGTGTTGTTCGGTTTGTTCATAAAATCCGTCTAATTTATCCGGGGAAATAGCCATCAAATTTGTTCCCTGACCGGTTTTGGGGTCGGAAAATGCTTCCGGTAGCCTTCCTAAAAGCGCTTCAACCGGAAATACCGTTTCCAGATAAAGGACGACCGGAAACTCTCCGCTATAAATGCTTTCCTCTCCATATGGGGAAACAGCGTTTTGGTAGAGGTTTAAAGCATTTTTGAGTTTTTCGGGAGTAACTTCTCCGTTATGAATAGAGCGAAGCGTTTTTTTATAGGCAATCGCTTCTCGGCCATCTAACGTTACCAATTTACCGTTCTCGTCTGGTTGATTGATCGATTCATACATAACTGGAAGCCAAGCCATTAGCACAGACATTGCTAACGCAATAAGCAATAAAATGATGACACGGCGTGACTTAAGCACGCGCTTTACTTCAAGACAATAAATACGCAGCAATTATTTTACCTCCTTACTTGTTTCCTGTTGTGGAAATAACCATAGATATAAATCCTCCAAACGGGGCGGAGCCAGTACAGAATCACGTATTTTCGCTTCATCGGCCAGATAGCGGATGGATACCTGATTATCATCTTCACTGCGTTGATTGATAATGCGTAACTGCATTTCATAGATGGGCATTTTGTCAGCGGGCACCGTACAAGTCCAAACTTTTTTCGCGACTTGTTTTACTAATTCATCGGTTGTGCCGATATTAAGAATTTTCCCAGCTTTCATAATGGCGTTTTTAGTGGCGATATACTCAATATCGGAAACGATATGCGTTGAAATAAGGACAATGCGATCATGCGAAAATTCCGAAATAAAATTTCGGAAGCGAACCCGCTCACCAGGATCAAGACCGGCGGTCGGCTCATCCATGATCAGAATTTTAGGGTCATTGAGCATTGCCTGTGCAATTCCTACGCGTCGCTTCATCCCGCCGGATAGTTTAATAATTTTTTTGTTTTTTACATCAGAAAGGGTGAGGGTGTCCAGCAGACTGGTAATCTTTTTACTCGTTTCTTTTACCGGAACAGCCTTAAGTGCGGCGATATACTCCAAATAGTCTTTCACCGTAAAATCTTGAAAGAAGCCAAAGTCTTGCGGTAAAAAGCCAAATTGGCTTCTGTATTTTTCGCCGAGATCACAAATATTTTTTCCCTCAAAAAAAATCTTCCCATGGGTTGGTTCCATGATCCCCGCAATCATCCGCATAAGCGTCGTTTTTCCAGCGCCATTGGCACCAAGCAGACCCCATACGCCTGGGGTGAGGTTTAAAGAGACATCATCGACTGCAGTTTTATTCTTAAACTGCTTACTAAGGTTTGTAATGTTCAGTTCCATACCGGTTTCTCCTTTTTAAAAATTACAACGACAAACGTCCTTGTTCAGTATCTATTGTACTGAACAAGGACGTTTAAGACGTTAAGATGAACCGGATAAATACCTAAGAAAATCCTAATCTTTTATTGATATCTGCTTAAGATAAGAGCGGCAGTGACACGGTCAAGGTCGTTGTATCATCTTCGCTTTGGCCAGTGATCTCACCACCGTGTAAATGAACGATTTCCGCTGCGATTGACAGTCCCAGGCCTGCGCCGCCAGTGTCAGATTTGCGAGCATCATCTAAACGATTGAATAGTTCAAAAACAGTTGACAACTTATCGGAGGGAATGGTTTTACCGTTATTTTTAAATGTAACAACGATGTTTTCCTTCTCTTCCATTGCGGAGATAAGAATTTCCGTATTGGGATAACTGTATGCGACAGCATTTTTAAGAAGGTTGTTAAATACTCGGGCTAATTTTTCAGGGTCGGCATAAACACTTAGATTCTCATTTGCACAGAGGATTGCTGAATTTCCCTTGGCAGACAAGGCGGGATAGAATTCATCAATTAACTGTATCAGCAGATAGTATAGGTCAGTATGCTCTTTACTTATTTTGATTTGTTGCGTGTTGTATCGCGTAATCTCAAAAAACTCATTGATAAGTTTTTTAAGTCGCTCGGCTCTTTTCAGTGCAATGCCCAGATATTTTTGCTTTTGTTCAAGTGGCATATCAGGCGCTTCATCAAGCAAACTTAAATAGCCGATAACTGAGGTTAGCGGTGTTCTGATATCATGCGCCAGATACATCACCAATTCGTTTTTTTTATTCTCAGCTTCTTTTATCGTCTGCTGATTTAACAAGATCGACATTTTTATTTGATTCATTTGTGTTTCGATATCTTTAAGTGGTTCGGACAATTCAATTGTCCGATCATCTTGCTGATAAACAGTTTTAGTAGCATCGATGGTTTCCTGCAAATACCCCCATGGCTTTTTCCAATAATGATGGAAAATGGCCAAAAAACCGATAACCAGATATAAAAATAGATAACATCAATTCGTAAGTAGAACCATAAAAAAAATGCATTTGAAAGCTGCTGACTAAAAACATAGTCAGCGACTAAGGTTAAGGCATAGCCGGTCAAAGTATAAAGTGTCAGAGTAATGTACAGCTTAAGACATAAAGTTTTTTCTATTGAATGATTCTTCATCACGATCACCTTCGTTTTCACGATCCTTTCTTAGTCAGATTTTATACCCCACTCCCCAGATCGTTTTAATATATTTTGATTGATCAATGGTATCGCCTATCTTTTCACGCAAATGACGGATATGAACCGTAATGGTATTATTGCTTTTGCTATAATATTCATCCTGCCAAATTTCATGGAACAATTCCTCGGCACTTACCACGGTGCCTTTGCGTTCCATTAAAATTCGGAGAATCGAAAACTCTGTAGGCGTTAAACCAACGGTTCTCTCATTCAACAGGCATTCATGCGTTTTGGTATTCAATTCCAACCCGGAGTAGCTAAGAACAAAACGTGTTTCTTCAAGGGCTTTCGCCGAATTGTATTTTTTATATCGGCGGATTTGGGCTTTTACCCTGGCAACCAATTCAAGGGGACGAAATGGTTTCGTAATATAATCGTCAGCGCCGAGTGTTAAACCCGTGATTTTGTCGGTTTCTTCGTCCTTGGCAGTCAACATAATAATCGGGAAAGTAAACTGCTCCCGAATTTTCTGGCACAGTGAAAACCCGTTTATTTCCGGCATCATGATATCTAAAATAGCCAGATCAAGTTTGGTAGTTTCGGTGCAAGCCAAAGCTTCCTTTGCAGAATAGTACTTAAATACAGTATAGTTCTCATTTTGCAAATAAACTTCGATTAAATCAGCGATATCGTGTTCGTCATCGACGACAAGAATGTGATCATTCATAGAGATGCTCCTTTCTGGTATGTCAGGGATTAGTTTATTGTATCATAGCAAGTTTCACTAATTATGAATTTTAGCATCAGAAGTTACTAAGATTTTCATAAGATTTTAAAAATGCCAACCCGTCTAGATTTTGTGTGAAGTGTTATGAAACTTGATGCTTAGCAAAAATGGTATGAGATACAAAATAGCTAACCACAATAAGGATAATTGCTACGGGTATCGCCCATATGGCATAAAGCATACCGTTGTTCATTTGTTCAACAGACATTATGGAAGTGTACTGCGTATGATAAAGTGGCATCAGAACAATAAGCCTAAACAGCGAACTCGTTTCGGATATCGGCAACATAATCGGCAATACATAAATAGCTACGGACGCTACTAACGCAATCATTTGATTTTTACAAACAGATGATATCATTAGGGTAATACCTGTAACACTGATTGCACTGGTAAATGCCAACAAAACTTGATATTTAAGCACCGCACTACAGGTAATGTTAAACGGAATATATCCCTCCACAAATTCTTGAGGCGCAAACAGGATACTGCAATCTAATCCTTCTGCACCATAAACAACACGAGCAAAACCGGCATTAAAAGTGACAATCAAAACGGTTATAAGCAAAGCAGCAAGCAGACTTGCTATAATTTTTGCTGTGGCGCATTTCGTTTTTCCATATCTGCTTGTCAAAATGATATTATCGACGCCACCGTATTCGCCGGAAAAAACGGGTGCGACCATTAAAATGATAACGAAAGAAAGGACAAGGATAATTTTCGCCATGTTTTGACTTGTATTGAGCCAACCGCTTACATAGCCTATTTTTATTTCTTCATCGCCTAAAACATCCAAAACGCTCAATCCGTTCCAATTTCCGCTCATATCTGAAAACCGAGCAAAAGCTGCAGACTGCATAGCATTTTGATAAAGATATTTCGCATTCATTCCATGCAAATCATGGGTAAGCTTGAAGTCAGCCATCATTTGCTGTACTTTTTCATCAGTTAGAATGCCCGCGTAGTTCGCTGCAATGGTTTTATCAATTTCGACAGCAGCATGACCGCTTCCTTCATTATTTTTACCATCAAATGAATACATATTCTGCAATGTAGAAAAGGAAAGGATAACAGACAGCAATAGTACCAGGATAATAGAAATCACCGTAAGCCGATTTGTCAGTATTTTTCGCAGCTCAAACTTGATTAAATTTTTCATGATTCATTTGCTCCTTTAAAATAGTAAAGGTACAAATCTTCCAATGTAGGCGGTACCGGTACCGCATTGGCCAGAGGTTGATGATCTGCTATCACGCGCAGCACCGTACAATTATTTTCCGTGTTTCTCAGGTTGCTAACATTAAGCGTTTCGGTGTACGGCTCCGTACAATTAGTCGGCACTGTACATTCCCACACTTGTCCATCAATTTCTGTGGTTATCTCATTCGGCTTCCCAACGTGAAGAATCTGGCCGGATCTCATCATTATAATTTCTTCAGCGATAAACTCAACATCAGAAACAATATGCGTAGACAAAATTACAATCCTATCTTTGGAAAATGCACTAATCAGATTACGGAAACGGACACGCTCTTTTGGATCAAGACCTGCTGTTGGTTCGTCTAATATCAAAATACGCGGATTGCCCAGCATAGCTTGTGCGATCCCTAAACGCCGTTTCATGCCACCAGAAAAGGTCTTAATTCTGTGGCGGCACTCTTTTGTTAAATCAACTGCCGCCAATAACGCGTTTGATTTTCGCTTTGCTTGTTTTTCGCTCAAGCCCTTTAATGTGGCAACATACATCAAAAAATCAAACGCGGTAAAGTCAGGATAATATCCGAAGTGTTGTGGAAGATACCCCAACACGTTTCGATATTTTTCACCTAAGTCCGATATACCTTTGCCATCCAAAGTGATTTTACCGGAGGTTGGCACTTGAATGTTGCACAGTAGACGCATAAAGGTGGTTTTTCCTGCGCCGTTTGCACCAAGTAAGCCGTAAACGCCGTTTAATAAAGTAATGTTCAAATGGTTAATGGCTGTTTTTGAGCCGAATTGTTTGGTCAGCTCGATTGTTCTAAGTTCCATAAAAAACTCCTTTCGTTATTGGGAGTAAAAAATACTCTCCATGTGTTTACATAGAGAGTATAAAATACAATGTTCAACTTTTTATCTACAAAGGTGGAGTTTTGAAAAAAGCCATTACCTTTGCACCAACCGAAAGATTTTCAAGTTTAAGATAGCCGCCATGATGTTCGCATAGCATTTTACAGAGATAAAGTCCAAGTCCAAAATGTTCGGAATGATTTTTTTCTTCAGTAAAATATGGATTTGTTGCTTGCTGTATCGTATTTTTACCAAAGCCCTTGCCATCATCAGACACCGACAGCAACAGACCGTTGTGCTTTTCTTCAAACGTCAGCGTGATTGTGGAAACGGCGTAGCGGAGTGCATTTGAGATTAAATTATAGCTAACTTGCGAAATAAATGACCGATCAACAATAAAGGACATGGAGGTGGTGTTTTTTTGAAGGAGAAGCTGCTTGCCGTTTTGTGAGCAAAGCATATCAACATTTTCAGCCAGAGAATATAAAAATTCAGGTAATGATATTTCACGATATTCCGGCTGTGCGTCTTCCAATCGCTGTAAGCGGCTCATACTGTCAACGTAGCGCTCTAACCGGAATATTTGCTTACCCATTGTAATGGCAATTTCTTTTGTTATCGCGTCATTACTGGTTTGTAACATTTCGTCGTAGCCTTTTAGTACCGTAAGCGGAGTACGCAGATCATGGGCGAATGCTGCGTTAAGTTGCTTGCGTTCTTCAGCCTGTCGCCACATTTCGGAAAAATTATTGGCAAGGGTGATCCGCATGATTTCAAAGGAAGCGCAGAGTTGGCCCAACTCGTCTTCACTGCTATAATCAACCGTAAAATTTAAATCACTCGTTGTAATTTTTTCTGATGCCGCTCTTAACGCTAGAAGTGGTTTTCTCAATTTGTTCTTATAAAAGAGCAAAGCCGCTATGATGATTGATAATGCAGAATAAAGAGGCGTTGCGATAATTGGAACAAGTTCATATATGGATACTAAGCGTTCATCCAGCATGGATAATGGAGAGGTTTCGCCGCCGATATAAGTCCCCTCACCTAACTGCTCCCCATTTTCGTTAGTCAGGTAGTATTTTTCTCCTGTTGGAGGATATGAATTCTTAATATTTGAGGTGGCATTATTACATAAAAGAGAAGTACCTATGCTTAATACAAGCGCAATGACAGCGAACACAGAAACATAAAGTACAAGGCTTTTTCTTAAAGACAACTGATGCAGAATTTGTTTTATCTGATCCATTTATAGCCACACCCCCACACTGTTTCAATATATGTATTTTGTGTATATAACGCAATTTTCGTTCGTATTCTGTGAATATGTTCGGCTACTACACTACTGTCGCCCTCGCTGTCATATCCCCAAACGCGTTCATAAATCCGTTCTTTGTCAAAAACCTGTCCCGGATTTTGCGATAGGAGTTCGATAATATCAAACTCTTTTTTTGCAAGCATAACCTGCTCACCTTTACAGAATAAACAACGCGCCGAGAAGTTGATTGTGAGTTCCCCTGAGAACTTTAATTGTGTTTTGAGATTATGGCGAGTTTCGCGACGGAGATGAGCTTGTACTCTGGCCTCTAATTCGACAAGCGAAAATGGTTTGACAATATAATCATCACCACCCACACCAAAGCCCTTTACTTTATCGGCATCCTCAATTTTCGCAGTTAGAAAGAGGATCGGGCATGATACATGATTACGGATACGCTCGCAGACTTCCAATCCGTCTAATCCCGG
Organism: Acetobacterium carbinolicum; assembly: GCF_047456275.1. Lineage (GTDB taxonomy): Bacteria > Bacillota > Clostridia > Eubacteriales > Eubacteriaceae > Acetobacterium > Acetobacterium carbinolicum. Next base: position 3,874,385 of record NZ_CP173357.1, on the reverse strand, counting down.
CATATTGATGTCGAGTAAAATAATATCAGGATTATGTTCAATTTGCTTTAAGCCATCAACTCCGTTTATAGCCGTAAGAACCTGATAGCCTCTGCTTTTAAAGAATCTACTAAGCATGGTTACAATGTCAGGCTCATCATCAACAAGTAAAATTTTGTTTTTCATTTTTCACGCCTCCTTAATTGTTTGAATATAGCAAAAAACATTCAACTATTTATCAACTTTTTAAATTTCTTTTTGCCACTCGTCAGCAGGCATTTCTATAATTAGGGTACCATCCATGTCAACCCCCGTCCTTTGCTAAACAATAGCTCTTTTTAAGTGAACAAGCCTTTGTGAGCTTCGTTTTGGTGGGTGGGACTTTTTGATTTTTTTTCGTCGGGTTAGCGGTGTTAGCTTTTGTGATACTGACTCAAGTGAACTGATTAGACATACTCCATAAGGTTTAGTTTGTCATGGCTCCAACAACATGGTAAAATTAGAAAACCAGAACAATCAGAGATTAAAAAAGAATAAGGCAGGAGAAAAAGTGTCGAAATACCCAATCCATCCGGATTTTAAGAAATATGAAAAAATTCAGACGCCGATAGCAAAAGCACTATTACCGCTGATGAACGGGATCATTGAAACGGGCTTTAACAAACGGTTGCCAGAGCCGGGTGTCCGGGAAATAAGAAAAATGATCCCGGGTTTTAAAAGCGAACCGCTGGAGCTGATAATTTATGAACCAGCAGCGGAAAAAGATCCGTTGCCCTGTCTTATTTATCTTCATGGCGGGGCCTTTGTACTGAAGTCTGCCGCCTTTCATAAGCGTCTGATGGGCGAGTATGCAAAGCAAACCCCTTGTAAGGTGGTGTTTGTTGATTATCGACTGGCGCCTAAGCATCCGTTCCCGATTGGTATTGAGGATTGCTACGCAGCTCTTAGTTGGATTTATCAGAATGCCACCGAAATCGGTGTCGATCCCGATAAAATTGCAGTTGGTGGAGACAGTGCCGGTGGTGCCCTGGCAGCGGCACTCTGCTTGATGGACAGAGATCGAAAAGCGCAAAAACTCTGCTTTCAGATGCTTATCTATCCGGTTACCGATGCCCGGCTAAACACCGATTCGATGAAAAAATATCTGGATACGCCGCTTTGGAATGCCAGACAGAATAAAAAAATGTGGAACCTTTATCTTGCCGACGGGTGTTCGGTGGATCGGGCTTATGCGTCACCCATGGAAGCGGCTTCGTTCTTGAACCTACCGCCGGCTTATGTCGAAGTGGCAGAGTTTGATTGTCTCCGGGATGAAGGTATTCTTTTTGCCAGAACGCTTAAAAAACATCAAGTACCCGTTGAACTCAACCAGACGACCGGTACCATTCATGGATTTGAAATTGCCGAAGACAGCGAGATTGTCAAACAAAGTCTGATGCGGCGGGTTAAGGCGTTAAAAACTGCGTTTGGGATAAGTGAAAAAGGCCGCTAACTGTCCGGGTGTTCTCCAATCATGGCAGATAGGGAACACAATTTGACGGCGGGAGACTAAAATAAGGCTTAAAAGTTATGGGCCTGAATGTTCGTTCAATTAATTTTTTTTACTGGAAACTGGATTTCGGTCAGCCAGTCCGCGGCTGAATCTTTGTTCCAGGCCCCGTCAATGTAGGATTCCCGGGGATGATCGATGATTTCATAGCCGTTGCGTTCCAGCCATTTAAGGATGGCGTTGTAGGCGTTGGGGAACCCTTCGTAAGGGCCCTTGTGAAGCACGCAGGCCGCATTTTTGACCCGATCAATGACCTTGAATTTAAGCATCTCAGAATCTTCTTTTACTGCGGTGACCGCTTCACAAATTTCCACATCGACATCGGTTTCGCGGTATTCACCATCATGATAAATATTAAAACAATATTCAGGGACCGCGCAGACACAGCCGAGTCGTTCCATTTCAGCCCCCATTGGCGGAACCACCGAAAAGAGGGCGTCATAATTGGGAATGGTGGTGCGTAAGGATGCTACAATCACTTGCGGCAGCTCTTTGAGAATAACATGATAGCCTGCGGATTCACCATCATTTTTAACCAGATAAGACTCTACCTGAGACAGCCGCAGAGTATCCTGGGCGATTCTTTTAAGCAGTTCCAGTCGTTTTTGCGTCAGCAGATCTTTCTCCGGGGTGCCGCCCTGGACTTTTTTTATTTCGTCCAGGGTGAAACCCATTTCCCGCAGTGCCAGAATCTGATGGAGAAGCGGCAGCTGCTCAGAGGTGTAATAGCGGTAACCGGTAAATTTTTCTATGGCAGCCGGTTTTAAGAGCCCGATCTCGTCATAATGACGCAACGCCTTGATGGTGACCCGGTTCATTTTTGAAAACAGCCCGATTTTATAATAGATCGTATTTTCTTTTCGTTCACATTGATAGGTTTCGTTCATTGCTTTTCCTTTCTTATTCCCAACGGAAGAATCGCATCGATAGCAGGATGCCCAGAATCAGAGCACCAAATAAAACCAGTAGCGGTACTAAAAGATTCACCTCAAGCCCCAGCGATGAAGCTTTTAGCAGTTTGATCCCCTGGGTCAGGGGCAGAAATCCAGCGACGAACTGAAGCGGTTCGGGGAAGATTTCAAAGGGGATGGTGGCCCCGGATAAAAAAAGCATCGGAAAATAAACCACGCTGCAAACCAGGTTGGCCATTTTAACAGTCCGGCACAGACTGGCAATCAGCAGACCCAAACTGTACATCGACACCATCACCAGAAAGTAAGAGCCCACAAAGAAAAGCGGTGAACCAATCAGTTGATACCCGAAGAAGAGCCGGGCAACGCCGTAAATTAGTAGGGCAGAGACAATCGAAAGCAACATGCAAATGACTGCATGGGTCCATAATAACATCATTGGGCTGACCGGTGTTACAAAAAAATGTTTGAGAATTTTTTTATCGCGGTAATCGGCAATGGTTAGCGGAATCCCCATAAAAGCAGTGGCGCAGATGGCTACGGCAACCAGGGCGGCAAAGGAACTTTCCACCAGCGTATACCCGGCCCCATCCGTCGTCGGATTGTCGCCAGCAATCAAGCCGATTAGCAGCATAATGCCGAGCGGCATGCAGACACCAAAAAAGATCCCGTCGATACTTCGCAGGTTCAGTTTACCCTCAATTTTAAACAAGGTAAGAAATTTTTTCATCAGGCGACTCCTTCCTTCATGACCCACAGATAGGCTTCTTCCAGCCGTTGATGGGGACTATTCTGAATCAGCCGGGAAACCGTATCGGTCACGATCGCGTGGCCCTGATTAATAATGCAGACCCGGTCGCATAGGGCTTCCACCTCATCCATGTAGTGGGAGGTGAGAAAGATGGTGAGCCCTTTTTCCTTTAAATCAGTAAGCACCTGCCAGACACTCCGCCGGGCTTCAGTGTCCAGTCCGGTGGTCAGCTCATCCAGAAAGATGACCTCTGGTTGTGGTATGAGCGCTAACAGAATTGAGAGCTTTTGTTTTTCACCGCCCGACAGTTTGGCAACCGGCTGGCGGGCATACTGATCCAGCTTGAACTGAGTCAGTAAACTGTTGTAATTGGCAGGGTTTTGATAAAGTGCGGCCATTTCCTCACAGATTTCACCAACCCGGATATTGCCCTGATAGCTGGAGGATTGGAGCTGAACCCCCACCCGCTCAAAAAGATGTTTGCGGGCTTTAACCGGGTTTAATCCCAGTACCGCGACCGAGCCGGTGTCAAAGGGTTTAAGACCCAGAATACAATCGATGGTAGTCGACTTACCAGCACCGTTGGGTCCGAGCAAACCAAAGACCTCGCCTTTTTTAACCGAGAAGCTCAGGTTGTTGACGGCTACCCGGTTACGATAGTGTTTGGTCAGGTTTTTTACTTCAATACATGTTTCCATTTATACCTCCAAGTTCTTACTTCACGTTGAAGTATAGGGCCTCCCCTACGGGGAGAGTCAAGTGCGAAAAATCTTTTTAGGACAATATTGAAAGAAACTTGCAAATTTTAAAACGAAAGTGCTATACTATATAAATCAGAATGAGACGCAATTAAGAAAGGATTTATTTTATGCTTTGGAAAGATAAGTACGCGTTGGGTGTGACTGTAGTGGACACCCAGCATCGGGAGTTATTTAATCGGGTTGAAAGCTTTATGCAGACGGTCCGCTCTTCGGAGTCCTGGGACACGAAGATCGAACAGGTCAATGAAACCCTGGAATTTATGAAGGCTTATGTGGTGGAGCACTTTCGCGATGAAGAAGTCTATCAACAACAGATTGGCTATCCCGGCTATGAGGCACATAAGCAGATTCATGCAGATATGGTTAATTATGTGTTGGCGGTTTCTGCTCAGTATGAAAAAAGCGGCTTTGATGAACAATTAATGCAGCAGTTTGCCGGGAAACTTTTGGCGTGGCTGATCAATCACGTTGCTTCAGAAGATCAGAAAATTGCCAATTATGTCTTGGAGACGGGAGGACAACAGTGATGCAGACACAGGTTTACAATTCTTTTCTGGAGGCTACCAGCAATGTTTTTGGACTAATGATGGATCTTACAGACGTTACCGATGCTTTGGTAGAACGCTTCGAGTGTAACGGCGAGCTGGATATTGTCATCGGTGTGATTGGGGATTTAAAGGGAGAAGTGATTTATCGGTTTCCCCATGAGACATCACTGGGGATGGTAAAAATCATGAGCAATATGGAATTTGATGCGGTCGATGAGTTTGTGATTTCGGCAATTTCGGAGATTGCCAACATAATCAGCGGCAACGTGTTGACGATTCTTTCGGAAAAAAATCTAACCTGCGATATTCTCCCCCCGGTTCAGGGAATGGGTAAAGAAAACGCCGACTATAGCCTGCAGAAGATATGCTGTATGACCACGTCAGTGGGTGATGTTGGTCTCGAAATACGTTTGAATCCAGCCAGCTGAGGCGGCCTTCGATAATTTTCTGGTGTATTCTTCATTGGGACTATCAATTTTGGTACGGATAAAGCCCTGCCGGCAGCAAGAAAAGCGGTCAGTCGGCGATATGTTCTAAGCGTAAATATGATTTAAAGCTAAGAAGCTCTGATATATTGTCGGAGCTTCTTTTAGGTCTTAATGAGTAATAAGAATGAAGCAGAAATACGATTGATGGAAGGAGGTATTGTTTTATTATCTTTTCTTTCAGCTGAACCTCTGTTAAAATACAGAGGAATCATCCAATCAAAAAACAAGTTGAACGATCAATCGTCAGCTGATAATTATTAAGCATGTGTTTAGATTAAAGGAATGGAGTGAGAAAATGAAAAGAATGATTAAACTGGTTTGTCTGGCAATGGGGCTGTTAATGCTACTGACGGCCTGTTCAACAGGAACAAAAACCGCCTTGGATCCCAAGAATCCGGTATCCATTACCCTATGGCACTATTATGTCGGAGATAATAAGATCGCCCTGGAAACAGCTGCGGACACCTTTAACAAAAGCGTGGGCTCCGAAAAAGGGGTGGTAATTAATACCGTGGCTAAAGGTAGTATTGCTGAGCTGGAAAAAGCCGTTACTGATTCAGCGAAAGGGGTTATTAATGCCGAAGCCATGCCGGAATTGTTTTCTTGTTATCCGGACAAGGCGTTAGAAATTAATGCACTCGGAAAGCTATGCGATCTAAACGTTTACTTATCAGAAGAGGAGAAGGCCCTGTACGTGGAAGAATTTTTAAATGATGGCTTGTTCGATGGCGATCAGCTCTTAGTTCTTCCGATTGTAAAAAGTACCGAGCTGCTTTATGTCAACGAAACGGCCTGGAACAAATTTGTCTTGGAAGGTGGAGGAGATGCAAATAAGCTAAATACCTGGGAAGGGGTTTATGAGGCATCCCGGGACTATTACAAATGGACGGATAACCTGACGCCAGAAACCATCTGGGATGGGAAAAGCATGGTTGGCATTGATTCGGTTGCTAATTATGTAATTATCGGCAATAAGCAATTGGGGGTAGAAGTCATTGATGGAGAAAATCAGCAGATGGTTTTGAATCGGGAAGTGATGAAAAAAGTCTTTGATACTTATTATGGCGCAATGAGCTTAGGGTATTTTAACGCCGTCGGTAAATTTCGCTCAGACGACATTAAAGCCGGCGATCTGGTAGCCTACGTGGGTTCATCGTCGGGCGCGGCTTATTTTCCAACTTGGATCGAAAAAGATAATACCCAGGCCCCAATTGACTTTCTGGCCCTGTCTTATCCGGTCTTTGAAGGGGGAAATCCAGATGCGATACAGCAGGGGGCAGGGATGAGTATTGCAAATTCAACGCCGGAAAAACAGGAAGGCGCAGCTGTTTTTCTGAAATGGTTCACCTCTGAAGCCCGGAATATTGAGTTTGCCATGACTACTGGCTACTTACCGGTACAAACGGCTGCTTACGAAAATGCGGATTTTAAGGCATCGCTGGGAAATATGCGGGCAGGCGGGGCCGCCCAAAAAAATATTGCTGCAGTTTATGACATTGCCCTAAATCAGATTATGGAAAGGGATACCTATGCCTCATTACCTTTTAATGGAAGCTATGAGGTGCGAACCATTCTGGAAAAATCGCTGGAGGCCATGGGCGAATCCGGACGTCAGAATGCCGCTACATTAAAGGCACAGGGGTTGTCAGAGGACGAAATATTAGCGCAATTGGATCTAAATGCCCAGTTCGAAGAATGGCTTTCAACTATTCGTAGCCAACTTGATGAACTGGGGATATCCTATACTGAAATTTAAGCCATAAAAATCATCTGATAAGGAAAAGTATATGAAAAAAACCTGGACTCTCCGTAGACAGTTGAATATTTTACTGGCTTTGATTGTGATCTTTCAAAGCGTTGCCTTATTATTGGCCCTATGGGTATCCCAGGTGTTTTCCATGCTGGATGCGGAAGCGGTCCGTTTGCTAAGTAATACGACAAAAACCCGGATGGAAACATTTAATTCATCGGTTGGTCAGACAATTGCAAATATGGCTGACGAGACCGAACAATTGAGTTCAGAACTAACTTTATTATCGCAAGAACAGGAGCGTTCACCAGAGCGCTTGTATCTTGATGATGATTCGTATCATGAGGCGGCTATGCTGGCCAGCGAGACATTGGTTTCAATCTTAAAAGAGAATCGGGTAACGGGTGCATTTTTTGTTTTAAACGGATCCAATTCAAACAAAGAGGATCCTTCTGCTCATTCGGCGGTTTATATTCGCAATCCCACCCCGGATAGCGGTAGGATGTCAAACTATTTGCTTGAAATTGGACCGATTGCGGTTTCCAAACACTATACTATGGCAACCAGCATCCGTTGGGATCTGGAGATGCGATCAGATGAGTATAATGGCGCATTTGATTTTTATGAAAAGCCAATCTGGGCCAGTAGCCAGTTTAAAAATGCTGAAATGGAACGCTATGGCTATTGGTCAACGCCCCGGGATCTGCTAAACGACAGTCAACAAGTGGTTAGTTATACCCTTCCTATTTTAGACGAAAATGGGAACGGCTATGGGGTGGTTGGGATCGAAATTGATATGCCTTATTTTTCTCAACAGTATCTGCCGGATTCGGACCTTCTTTATCCTAACAGCTTCTATGTTATCGCGGGATTAGAGGATAAAGTCTTGAATCTTGACTGGTTTATTCCCGGCGGGGTATTGGCAGAAACTTATTTAAAAAGTGGCGAGCAGCTGAAATTAAAGCCACTAAAAAATGAAGGAACCTTTGAAATTATGTTAAACGAGTTGGGACCGATGGTTTGTTCAATTCGGGAATTGAAGGTTTATAGCGACAACTCTCCTTTTGCTGATCAAAACTGGAGCTTAGCCTGTTTTGTGCCCAGCGAAGTATTACGAGAAAATTCAATAACGGTACAGGAGAAGTTGATTTATAGTATTTTGCTCACCACCTTGCTGGCATTCACGGCGGTTTTTGTACTGGTCTACTTTTTCACCCGCAAAATCTCACGGTTATCAAAATATGTTCGGGAGTTGTCGCCTTACGACGAAATTTATTTCAAACCAACCGGAATGCTTGAAGTGGATGATCTGACCTCGGCCGTTCAATTGCTAAATCAAAGACTAAAGAATGTTTCTAAAACTACCTCTAAAATCTTAGAACTCAGTTTATTGCCAATTGGTGGTTACGAAGTTCTAGATAGTAACAACCAGGTAATTTTCACGGACTTTTTATACTGGCTGCTGCATGTGGACCCCGGCAGTCAAATTTCCCAGGCCGACTGGAGTAAATACTATCAGAAACTGACTCAGCAACCGGTGGAAGATCAGGAAAACATTTATGCGTATTATGATGACTACACCAAGAAACAGCTTTGGCTTCGTATTTTAGAGGCTAAATCACCCAACGGTGTGGTTGGTGTGATCCAGGATGTGACAGAAGATATCGAAGAAAAACGGCGTTTAACCAATGAGTTGGATTATGATGCGCTCACGGGCTTGTTTAGTAATACTGCTTTGAAACGGGAGACCAGTCGAATAATCAAAGAAAAGCCAGATGAAATCGGGGCCATGATTTTCATCGATTTGGATAATCTTAAATACATTAATGATAATTTTGGTCATGATGTAGGGGATCGGTTGATTATTCGGGCCAGTGAAATCTTCCGGTATTTCGAACAATATAACGGCATTGTTTCCCGGATTTCAGGAGATGAGTTTGCCATTTATTTGCATAATTGCGGCAATCAGGAGGAAGTTCGAAAGATTCTAAAAAATCTCTATAATTATGGCAAGCAATTCTGTCTAACCACATCGGATGGCAGTGACAACCAGATCCGTTTTTCAGCGGGGGTTGCCTGGTATCCTCAGGACGCAACTGACGTGATGGATTTGTTAAAACTATCAGATTTTGCGATGTATGAGGCAAAACACAAGGAAAAAGGGCGCTTGTTTGAATTTAATCGGGAATATTATCAAAAGATGTCCTATCTGCTGGAAAATCGCGAGGCGATCAATCGACTATTGGATGAACAACTGATTCGCTTTGCCTTTCAGCCGATTATTGATTTGAAATCCGGCGAAATTTTAGGATATGAATTTTTAATGCGGCCATTGCTGGATAATTTTAAAAATCCTGCTGAAATTCTGGCCGTTGCTGCCGCCCAGTCAAAATCAGCACAGCTGGAACGGATGCTTATTGTGATGGCATTTGAAACAATTGAAGCTCATGCTCAGGAATTTGGAGCGTGTAAAATATTTATTAATAGTATTCCCAGTCAGGTACTGAGCAACGAGGCGAATGAAAAAATCACATCCCGTTATAGTCACCACTTTAAAAATGTGGTAATCGAAATGACGGAAGAAGATGGTCGCAGTCCTGAAAGTTTATTAAAAAAGGTTGCTCATATCAAAAATAGTGGCATGCAGATTGCACTGGATGATTTTGGTAGCGGTTATTCTAACGAAATTCGGATTTTATCGCTCTTACCGGATATCATAAAAATCGACATGGAGATGATTCAGGGTATTCATTGTAATGTTGACAAACAAAATCTGGTTGCTAATCTGGTTGATTTTTGTCGTAAAAAAGGAGTTAAGGTGATTGCAGAAGGGATTGAAGACGCAATGGACCTGGCTACTGTCATTGTAATGGGCGTTGATTACGCTCAGGGCTTTTATCTGGGCCAACCGGAGTTTGAGATTTCAGCAATCAATCCGGAATTACAACAAGAAATTTTGAATGCGCATAAAAAAGCATAGGAAAAACCCTTATCCACAATAGTGTCGGATAAGGGTTTTTTCAGGTGACGTAAAAGCGATAAAGAAATAAATCAGGCTTCTCTGATTTTGCTAAGTAGCGGCGTTTTTGTGACTACCAGCCATAGTCCGCCCGAAAGCAGCCCCAAGATGATGTTAAGTGATCCGATGATGAGGATCAGGTTGTCCATGTTAAAGGAAATAATAATCATCCCCAGGCTTCCCATAATGGTGGCAAAAGACCCCATCAGTGAAGAGGCTGAACCGGCATCTTCGGTTTGCTGATCGAGCATCAGATAGGCACTGGGCGGCCGGGCGCAACTGCTGGCCAGGGTTGCCGGAAATAATGCCAGGGCAAAGATAAAGGGATTGCTTTGCCCAAACAGAAGAATAGCCAGACCGCTTAAAATGGTGATACCAAAACAAAGATTAATAATCGAAAAGCGTTTGAAGTGGTTGGACAGTTTGATATAAATTAGTGGACCTAACATCATGGCCAGGGCGTTAAAGGCAAAAAAGTAACTGTAAATCTGGCTGCTAACGCCAAAATCATTTTGATAAATGTAGGAGGACGATGAGATAAAGGCCAACCCTGAAATGCTAGATAAGGAAAAGATAAAAAGCAGGGACGTAAAGGCCGGATTTTTAAGCACCACCCCCAGTCGCCCCAGGGTACGTAGAATGCTTCCAGAACCCCGTTTTTCAATGGTTTCCTGAAAGGCGATTGAACCCAGAAGAATGATGATACCAAGTAGGCCCTGAATGATAAAGATTCCCCGCCAGGAGGTAAGGGTCAATAGCAGCGCCCCGATCACGGGAGCAACAGCCGGAACAATGATAACCATCGACTGAACGATGGCCAGTGTTTTTTCCCGTTTTCTTTCCAGGTAGACATCTTTAACAATGGCTGTGGCCACCGCACTGGCCGAACTGCCGCCAATGGCTTGTAAGACCCGGAAAAAAATAAGCTGATAAATGTTGCCTGAAACGGCACAGAGTAGGCCAGCGATGGCATAGCCGGTAACGCCCACCAGTAACACCGGTCGGCGGCCGAACTTATCACTGAGCGGTCCCCAAATTAACATCCCCACACTAAAGAAAATAAAAAATAGGATCAGGGTCAGGTTGGTCAGGTAGCCAGGCACATTAAAATAGGTGGTCATGGTGGGTAGGGCTGGCAAATAAAGGTCAGTTGACAGCGGCGCAAAAGCGCTCAAGAAAACCAGGAAAACCAGCAGGCCTCGATCACCCAGATATTTTTGTTTAGAGGTGCTATCGTTTGAAGCATTTTTCGGATTATTCATTTTTTCTCACATTCTGTAAATTTAGGATTATATTTTAACCATATTTAATATTATAGCCAATAAATATTATTTTTCAAGGATAGTTTGGGGTTTGTTATGCTTTTATTTTGCTAAAAGCAAAAATGAAGCACTTAAAATTGCATCTAAATAAGTAATTGTCTTTATAAAGCAATAGCGGCCTTCCGGTCTGGTCGAAAAATAAAGACGCATTTGACATTGAATAAATGAAGCGTTATAGTAAACGCAGGCTTTTCTGACAGTCACCGGATATTATTACAGAAAGGCCAGAACGTGAGGAGTCGAAATGGAGATATTGTTTTTTATCGCTATTGGCATCATAGCGATTTTCGTTGTTAGTCTAATTAGTAAAAGAAAAGCCGAAAAAAATTTAAGGAAACACTTAATAAATGCCTTTGGAAAGGCGCCAAGCAGTTTTGATCCGGATATCTGGGGAAGTGTATCCAATTATTGGGATAGAAAGCGCAAATATGAAACCATTGATGTAGCCATTGACGAATTAACCTGGAGTGATCTGGACATGGACGATGTCTTTAAACGGTTGAACACCTGCTTGTCCTCCGTTGGTGATGAGGTGCTGTATGCAACGCTTCATGAGCCAAGATGGGATGATAAACCGCTTAAGGCGAGAGAGAAGATAATTGCTTTTTTTGAGGACAATCCCAAAGAACGGCTGGAAATTCAAATCATTCTTTCTAAATTGGGCCGATCAAACTACAATGACGTTTCGGCATTGATTTTTGAAAGTCAGCTAAAAGCATTAAAAAATCCGTCAGTTTATACGATTCTAACGGTTATTCCATTTTTCTGCGCTGGGGTTTGTCTGATCAATCCAATGATTGGACTGGTAGGCCTAATTATTTCGCTCATAACCAACGGTGGCGTTTATTATTATTTTAAAAAGGAAATTGCAAAAAACTTATTGGTCATTCAGTATTTATCGGCCATACTCAGATGTTGCAATCGCTTATTGGCGTATCAAACAAGCGATGGACTAAAAGAGATTCTCGAACAAATCCGGGAAGATAATGAACCCTTCAAATTTCTCGCTGGCAAACTCTCGGGAATCATGATGGGAGCGGGTTCTGATCTTGATATATTGCTGGAATATTTTAAGATTATGACACTCTATGATTTCAGGACTTATAACAAAGCCATTGCATTGGTGACCAAAAATAAAGAAGCCTTTCACCGCATTTATCAAAATATCGGCGAATTGGATATATCCATCGCTTTGGCTTCTTTTCGCAAAAGTTTGTCGGGTACTGTGACCCCATCCTTCTCAGAGTCGTTTAACGTTGTCGCCACTGATTTATATCATCCACTGTTAGAATCACCGGTCCCCAATGATTTTGACCTTAGTCAAAACAGTTTAATCACCGGGTCTAACGCGTCGGGAAAATCGACCTTTGTTAAGGCCTTGGCCATTAACAGTATCTTTGCTCAAACCATTTACACCTGTACGGCTAGCAGTTTTTCTCTTTGCCATTGTCTGCCGATTACGTCCATGGCCGTGCGAGACGATATATTGACTGGCGACAGTTACTTTATGGCGGAAATCAAATCGCTGAAGCGGACCCTTGATCAGGTGAGCCATCATCCCTGCCTTTGTTTTATTGATGAAATACTAAAAGGCACGAATACCATTGAACGGATTGCAGCCTCATCAGCAATCCTTAATTATCTTGACCAGAAAAATTGTCTGTGTCTGATTGCTACCCACGACATCGAACTCACCAATATTCTATCGAAAACCTATAATAATTATCATTTTCAGGAGACCATCACCGATGAAACCATTCTTTTTGATTATCAACTACACGCTGGCCCGGCGCAAACAAAAAATGCCATTGCCTTGTTAAATTATCTGGAATTTGACCAGACGATCATTAAAAATGCGAATGTACTGGTGGATACCTTTGTGGAAACTGAAAAATGGCCAGACTGCTTAAAATGGTAATCCCCCCAAAATTAAGAACAGATTATATTTCAAATAATTATGCCCACAGGTCAAAAAAATTGACTTGGGTATTGAGACTGAATGTCAAAGTCAGGAGAATTGGAAATGAATATCAAAACAAAGTATGTCTTATCAACAATACTAGCCACGGTGATTGCAGTCGTAACTTATATCACTTTGCATGAAGCAGGACATTGTCTGGTAGCATTGGCATGTGGAGCAAAAATCACAAAATTTAGCATTTTGAGTGCTAGTATGGCTTATGAAGGCGGTGTGTTTAACCGCTTTCAATTTGCCTTGTTTCATGCGGCAGGAGCATTATTCCCGATTATCGTTTGTTTTTTGCTGTTGTTTTTTTATCGACGAACCCAGAAGGGAATGCTCTATCATCAATTCTATTTCATGTTTTCGCTGATCAGTATTGCTTCTGTATTTGCTTGGATTCTGGTGCCCATTTGCAGTATATTTACAGAAGTACCACAAGGGGATGACGTTACCAAATTTATGGTAGAAACTGGTTTTTCCCCGCTGATTGTCGTCTTTGGAGCATTGATGATTATTCTGCCGATGATTTTTCTGGTGAGAAAAAAAGGAGTGCTGGGGGTGCTCATTGATATCGCTAAAAAAGTCGCGTGATATCGTGCAGCAGAGTAAATATGAGACTGGCATCGGCGGTATGGCGTTAATATCTTTAGACTACGTTTTTGCGTCTTTATAGGTATAAGCACATTCACGATTAAATTGCTTAAGCGTGTTCGATCTCCAAGCGACAGGCATTCATGTACTGGAGGATTTTTGCGACACCAAAGGTCAAAGCGGTGATGATCAGATAAATTCCAATTAAACCAGAACTCAATTTATCATAGAGCTGGCCAAAAATAATTTGTCCAATGGGCATAAAAGCCGTGGATAGAGCAGTGGTCAGGGCCATGGTTTTACCCATTAAATTTTGGGGGACCTGCAGCTGAATAAAGGTCAGCGCCTGGATGTTGACATTGGCAACAAAAAACATCAGTATAAATCCGAACAGGGTAAAGAGGATATAAGCGGTCAGATGCGGTGGAGTGCTACCAAGTAGCCAGGGGGTTAAACTCAAACCCATCCCCAGAATACCAATGCCCATAAGGATAAAGAGCCGATGCAGCTTTTCAAAAGGATTATATTTAGCAACAACTGTCGAAAAGATAGCTCCGATAATCATCCCCATTCCCAGTAGGCCTTCAGAGATGCCGTAGAGTTGATCGGATACCCCCAGAATAATCTTTTCGACATAGGGCACACCCACCGTATAAAGTGGGGTCATAAAAAGATTGATTCCGGCTGCCATAAACAAGATGTATAAAACAAAGGGTTTATCCTGAGATAAGAATTTAAGCGTTGCTTTAATATCTTTGGCATAAGTCACAAGTGGCGAGGCGTTCATTTTGCTTTTTTTAAAAGGGATGGTTAAGAACAATTCCATTACACCAGAAACAAAAAAACTGATCATATTAATTATCAGAATAACCTTAAGCCCCAAGATCCCATACAAGAATCCCGCTGAGATGGGACCGAGTAACATCGTTAGAGCACTGATCTGACCGATCATACTGTTTCCAGCATTATAATGTTCAGGGGCAATGACGCTGGGGATGCTGGCCCGGACAGTGGGCTCATAAACACTGTTAATAATCGACAAAACAAAGATGAGAATCCCGATCCAGAGGATTTGCTGGTCATTGCCATAAATGAAAGCAGCAAAAAAAGCAATGATAATGGTGCAACAAAAATCGAGGACGACCATCATCCGTTTTTTACTCATCCGGTCGGCAATCGCACCGCCAATCGGTGCCAGGAAAATGGCCGGTAAAATGGATAGCGAAATAATCAGGGAAAACACCGCGGCCGAGCCGGTAAGATCAAGAATGTAAAGTGAAAAGGCGAAGCGCTGCATGGCATTGCCAAACATGCTGATGAATTGTCCGATGCCAATAATAACGAAATTTTTATTGAATAATTTTTCTGCTTTCATATCAACCTCCTAAAAATGAAATATAGTTCACTTTTATAATCAGTATAGGTTATCATAAATCGATTGTCAATAAAAAAATGAACCATAGTTCATTTTTAACAAGATCTTGCAAAATAATCACTTTCAGACTATCCTTAAGAAGAGTTAGAGGATGTTTATAGAGAAAGCAGGGGTAGGAAAATGGAGAAAGAAAAGAAAATCCAGGAGCGAACCATTTTAAATCGACAAAAAATATTAAAAGCGGCAAAACACTTGTTTAATGTGAAGGGTTATTATCATACCAATACCAAAGAAATTGCCAAGGAGGCCGGGGTTGCAACCGGCAGCTTTTATAATTATTTTCCGGATAAATTAAGCATTTTTCAGGAGATTATGATCATCCATCTGGAAAGAAATGTTGCGGATTTATGCGAACTGACACAAAATCTCAATGAGAAGCCGGATCATGCCAAAGCGGCGATTATAAAATACGTTCATAATGGCATGGATCATGCGTTTGAAAATCAGGTTATGTTTCAGGACTTTGACAGTATTCTCCTGGCAAATCCTGAATTAAACAAAATTATCGGCGCGTTCTATGACAAAATAATAACCGGAATTTATGACTTCTGTAAAGATAGTCCCCATGTCATAAAGCGCACCGCCAATCCTCTGGTGATGTCTCAAATGGCTTATTTTCTGGTTCAGGGCACCTCCGAATTAATGGCTAAACTACCGGAAGATGTCGACAAAAGAGAATATGAGGAGCAATTGGCACAAATTGTCTATTGGTATCTATTTGATAACTAAAACGCGTAAATATGAGGGGCCGGATGATAAATTAAAAAAAAGGTATTCTCACATTAATGCGGTCGGAATTGCCATTCGCGGCCGTAGTATGTGTTGTTATTGGAGAAATCTATACAGGACCTGGTTTTCTTGCGGTCTCAACTTTATTATTGGGGTTCATATAGGGCTTATTTAATAATCTCAAATCCGCTCAAATCTTAAGACAATTACGCTTTTCAATCAGTAGATTAACCGTCGTGTGATCATCAAATAACTTAAAGCTGCGAAACAAAACATCCGCCTTTAGGGTGAGCCCATTAGCCTTGATCGTATAGCTTAAAATGTTACCCCTTAAGGTGTGCTCTTTAATGATGCCAGTGAACTGATAGGCTTCGTTTCGAAACGCATGGGGCTCGGACGAGATTTCCACTGTTTCCGGACGGATGGCGATTTTTTGTCCATCAGGATAATCTTCGCCGGAAATAGTTGAAAAGACCTGGCCGGGAATAATATTGTAATTACCCATAAACTCTGCTGCAAAATAGGTGCTTGGTGCCGTATAGATGTCAAAGGGTTTTCCGGATTGCTCAATTTTGCCATTGTTAAACAGGTGAATGACATCCGACATAATCATCGCTTCATTTTGGTCATGGGTCACAAAAACGGAGGTGATCTTCATTTCGTTATGAATTTCTCTAATCCGGGCTTGTAGTGAACGCCTCAGTTTGGCATCAATGGCGCTTAGGGGTTCATCCAGTAACAGCACCTTGGGTTTGGTTACGATGGACCGGGCAATGGCAACCCGTTGTTGCTGGCCGCCGGAAAGCTGAGCCGGATAGTGGTGCTCCTTTCCTGTAAGTTCCACCATCTGGATGGCATTGCGAGCTTTTTCATCAATGATTTCCGGCTTCATTTTTTTAAGCTTGAGTCCATAACGGATGTTCTCCAGAACAGTCATATTGGGAAACAGACTGTATTGCTGAAAAATCATCCCGATATCCCGATCCTTGGGGTCTTTATGGGTGATGTCCTGGCCACCTAAAATAATCTGGCCATCCGAAATGGTTTCCAGACCAGAAAGCACCCGCAGTAAGGTGCTTTTGCCGCACCCGGAAGGTCCGAGCAGGGTCACAAAACTCCCGGCTTCAATGACCAGATCAAGATTTTTTAAAACGTGATTTTTGCCATAAAAGTGATTGATGTTTTTTAATTCAATGGTTGCCATTTAAATTTCCTCCTGGTCATGATGTGGCTTTTTATAGGCATATACACCGGCTGACAAGGCCATGGTGATGAGAAACAGGACAACGATGATGGCACTACTCAATTGACCGGATCGGAATAGGGCGCGGTAGAGATAGATTTGAACCGTCTGATAATAGTTTCCGCCAATAATATTAACCACCACAAAATCGCCAAAAATAATCGCCATGGATAACATCAGCGACACCTTAATGCCGGATAAAATATTCGGGATGATAATCGAAATAAAGGCATAGGCTTTGCTGGCACCAAGAATCTGGGCCGACTCGATTAAATTCTTGGCATTGATAGTTGTCATGCAATTCTTGATACCCCGATAAATATAAGGCAAAATGATAATACAATAGGTTCCGGTCAGCATCACAAAACGATTAGACAGAGGCATCGGTGCATTGGCATAGAGTGACAAGACCCCAATCGATAAGATGACTCCCTGAATAGAATAAGGGATCATGGTGAGAATCTGCATGTATTTATCAAGCCCCGGTAAATAAAGTAAAATAACATACATCGCCAGGAGTACAGTAACCGTACAAATTACTACCGGTACCACCGAAATAATAATGGTGCGAACAATGGCGATCAGAAACTCCATATCGGTAAAAATTTCAATATAATACCGGAAGGTCAGGCCATGGGGGAGAATATCCCGCCATTCCATACAAATGGAATAGATAAAGGTCATCAAAATTGGTAAGATCAGATAAAAACAAATCAACAGGATAATCGGCTTACTGTTTGGTTTTTCAGTCATTGATTTCGGCCTCCCTGTTTTTTTACCATGTAATTCTGGAGCAGCACTGCGAGTACCATCAAGAGCATCATGACGACTGCAAGGGCTGACCCGAAGGCCGGTCGTTGGACAATATCGCCCACAAACTGCTCGGTAATTCGGATTGGCAGTAACGAGAAATTATTCTGCAGCAGGGCATAAGCCGTTGCATAGGCAGCCAGAGCATTGGCAAAAAGAACACTCATGGTTCCCAGAATCGCTGGTGTCAGCACCGGGATTCCCACAGATTTCCAGAATTCCCACATCGATCCACCCAGCAGTTTTACCGAATCAATCCATTCCTTGCGGATTCCCTCAAAGGCCGGAAACAGTAACAGGGTCGCCAGCGGGATCTGAAAATAAATATAGATAAAAGCTAGTCCCGTTACCGTATAGAGATCAAAATGAGCCAGGGCATCAATCCCCAGTTTTGAACCGATGATGACAAATACGCCGGTAGAGCCAAACATAATCATGTAGGAAAAAGCCAGTGGCACCCCGGCAAAATTTGAGGTCATATTAAGAATCGTCATAAACCAGGTTTTGGTTTTGGAATCGGTGCTGTTTCCAGCCTTGGCTCCAAAGAAACCAATCACAATCCCCACGCAAGCCGAAGCGATCGAGATGATCAGACTGTTGACAATGGCCTGCTGATAAAGGGGCTTGGTGAAAATGGCAACGTAGTGATCCAGGGTAATACCTGTGCCCCCTTCGACCATAAAGGAACGAAAAATCGTCATGACCAGGGGGATTATTTCAAAGAACAGAGTCAGCAGCACAAAGGGAATCAAGGCTAAAAGGTAGGTGTCGATTTTTTTACGACTCAAGAAATTCAATTTTCTGACTCCTTAAATCCTGCATCTCGCGACCTTCATTAATCATCAGCAGTTTGCACAGTAAAGGCGCGATTAACTGTTGTGAGATGGGTTCATCGGTAAAAAATCCTGTTTTGACAGTGGGCGAACAAATATATAAAGGGACTGTTCGCTGATCGATGGTGTTTCCGCCATGAAAACCATACCGATTCATACCATGATCGGCACTCAGAACGATGGCATAGCCAGCTTCCATCCAGATTGAAATAAAGCTCGATAGGATCACGTTCATCTCCATGGCTTTTTGTTGATAGCGTTGCGGGTCCAGAACCCGATGATGTCCGGCATCATCAATGTTCATGGAGTGAACAAATAAAAAATCTGGCGCAAAGCGCGTTCTTAGAAACTCACCATCTGAAAAAACATGGGAATCGGGATAGCTGTCATCAAAATAGTAGATGCCATGGTCAATGCCATCGCCTTCCATTTGCAGGCGATCGGTTAAGGGGTTAAAGGGTGCTTTAACATAAAGCTCACTGATCCAATGATAGGCGGCAGCGGCGGTTACTAGGTTATTTTGATGGCACAAACGAAACAGGTTCTCCTTTTGGGAGTGGCGTACCACCAGATTGTTAACAATCCCGTGTTCACAAACCGGAAGGCCGGTAAACAGGGTCTCATAAATCGGCCGGGAGCTGGAGGGCAGCTCGCCCATGACCTTATATTTGGCACATCGCCCGGATTCCACCAGATGTTCCATAAATCCAAAATTTTCGGTTGCCAGATCAAATCCGCAACCATCCACTAAGATAAAGACTGTTTTCCCCATCGTTCACCTCGTTATAAGCCCTGAATACACGGTCGTGTATTCAGGGCGATTTTAATTTGCTGTAATACAATTTTAAATATGATATTAAAACGATATTCAATACCATTTCAGAAGCTTAAGCTATTTTATTTGGCATAAGCCATGACATCTTCCTGCCAGAGGGTGCCAATGGTTTCGGTTGTGGCAGTCCAGGCTTCCCGGTCTTTTACCATTCTGGCCTTGACATACTGTTCGTCGGGAATCATTTTAGCGGCGACTTCCTGCGGCAGAACAACGTCGCTGCGGATCGGTTTGGCAAAACCTTTAGCCAGGTTAATCTGGCCCTCGTCGCTTAAAATATATTCTCTGGCCAACGCCGCCGCATGAGGACGCTTGGAATAGGCGTTAATCACGGTAGCATAGCCACTTTGAATCGAACCGTCAACCGGGACATTTAACGCAAAGGCGGCATTGGGATTGTTGGTTAAAAACTGCTCCCGGTAACCCAGGGCGTTATAATCCCATAAAATAGCCACGGCCACCTCACCTTTTTCGAGGCGGGATAAAGACAACTCGCCCTTGTCCAGTCGACCCTGTTCAGCCAGCTTTTTAAAGAAATCCAGTCCGGGCTTAATATTGCTCTCAGATCCGCCATTGGCAATCGCTGCGGCCAGCACGGCGTTTTGGGCCTGGGAGGCTTTGGTGACGTCCCCGACGGCGACAACATAATCCCCAGTCATAAGATCAGCAAAAGATTTCGGCGGGTTTGGAACCAGGGCGGTATTGGTAATAAAGGCAATGGTGCCGTAATAACCAATAATCCAGTCGCCGTCATCATCCTTGGCCCAATCAGGAATACTGTCCCAATAGCTGGTTTTATAGGCCTGCGTGAGCCCTTTTTCTTCGGCAACGGGACCAAAGGATTGACCAACATCACCGATATCTTTGGTGGCATTATTTTTTTCGGATTCAAAAACGGCCAGCTCTTCCGCCGAGGACATATCCGTATCGGAATGCTCCAGCCCGTAAGTCGTTTTCAACTCTGACCAGGTTTCACCCCAGTTGGCCCAGGTATCGGGCATGCCGACGGAATCGACCCGGCCTTCGGTCTTGGTAGCGGTCACAATTTCGTCCAGACTTAAGCTGTTTAGATCCACTTTCTCGGCACCAGCACTCTGGGTACAGCCGGATAATAAGCTAACACCTAAAATAAAAGCCACGGCCACACTTATACTTCGTCTTTTCATCATCACTTTCTCCTTTAATCGGTTTAACTATTTAAAGAGCGGTCTGCTCTAATTTTAAAGAGCCTGATCATATTGTTATACAGCATAATACATCAGTGATCCTGGATAATTGTCAAAAATGTTAAAAAAGGGTTAAAATTTGGAGAGAGAAACACTTAACATAAATTTAACCAATTCTTAACTCAAAAATTACCGGGAATGCCTTTTAATGAGGACGATAATCCGGCTACAATAAGAAGAATAAATAATTTAGAATGATCGATAAACACTCTCTGATTGATAATATTCTGATTGCCCCCCTGTACAATCGAAATATTATGGTCAGAAGCGGGTTATTCTTTATTCACAGTCGGAGAGTTGCTTATTAATGAGCGACTCTTTGTTTTAGTACGCAGACTGTTGATACTATTTAAATCGTTATTGAAAGGAATTTTTATGTTTAATCAGTATTTTGGCAATTATCTTCTGGAGAAAAATTTAATCAAACCAGAAGAACTCAGAATGGTTTTAGCACAACAGCAATCAGTCAAGGTGAAATTAGGTGTTCTGGCGATTGATGCTGGTTATATGAATGCAGAGCAAGTTGATAAAATCCATAAGCTTCAGGCAGCAAAGGATAAAAGATTTGGCGAATTAGCCATTGAGGAAGGGTACCTTATTGAAAATCAGGTGGTCGAACTGCTAAACGCCCAAAAAAAATCAAATAGTTTATTGGGACAGCTTCTTATTGAGAAGGGCATCTTTTCCCTGGGGCAATATGAAGACGCGATGCTTCAATACAAAGCAGATTCTAAGCTGACTGGCGATGAGATCCAGGTGCTTAAAAACAATGACATCACGAAAATTGCAGAAATATTTCTAAAAAATTTATCAGGGGATGATGATCGAATACTTCGTGACTATTTTGAACTTTTCCTTAGAAATATTGTCCGCTTTATCGATGATGAAATCCGGATGGAAGCCGCAGTTACCGTGGATTCCTATGCCTATGATTATCTGGTTACTCAGGGAACTGAAGGCGAGTATAATTTCTTTAGCGGTTTTGCAGCTTCGGAAACAGTGCTGGCACAGTTTGCTGGTATTTATGCAGAAGAAGAGATTAGTGGGATGAACGAACTGGCGATCGATTCGTTGGGCGAATTTATGAACTGTCATAATGGGTTATTCTTATCTCAACTGGCCCATCGAGGGATTGAGCTGGATCTGCTGGTCACAGAAGTAAAAAAAGCTGGTGAGGTAAAACCAACAGGAGCACTGTACGTGATTCCCTGTTATTTAAGCTTTGGAAAAATCGATTTTCTGTATGCGGCTACCAGCCCAAATTTTGTTCTAAAAAACTGTTAGTAACACCCTAGGATTTTAAAATAAGTAAGAGGAGGCGTTTCTTATGGCTAAAATATTGATTGTGGATGACTCAGCAGTATCCCGAAAAAAACTCAGAAAAATATTGGAAACAGCAAATCACGAAATTATTGGGGAAGCCGGTGATGGCGCGGTGGGTCTTAAAAAATATCAAGACCTATCCCCTGATCTGGTCACGATGGACATTACCATGCCGGATGTCGATGGCATTACCGTTTTAAAAAATATTATCAAAGTTAATCCGGCGGCTAAAGTCGTGATGATTACCGCCCTCGGTAAAGGCAGTACGATTCTGGAGGCCCTTAATGCCGGTGCTAAAAATTATATTACCAAACCTTTTGCCAATGATCAGGTGATCACGACGATAGCAGAAGCATTAGCTTAATTTTTAGCTTGATTTTGGAAGGACGAGAGATCTAATGATTGAAACGATTGCTAAACTGGCGCAGGCGGTTCCAACCTTTTCGGCGATGGAGAGGGGAAACACGATTCATCATTACTTTGAACAAAACAAAGAAGCGGAAGGCGTTGTTATTGTCAATGACGAACAACCAATCGGTATTTTGATGCGGAACGATTTCTACCAGAAAATAGGCAGCCAATTTGGCTATGCCTTGTATATGGACCGCGATGTGACCCTACTGATGAAATCAGATCTGACCTGTGTAGATAAAAGCTGTGATATGGCTAAGCTTGGTTTTATTGCCATGAGCAGAAACCAGGACAGTATTTATGATTTTATCGTGATTCTCGATAATAAAAATTATGCCGGGGTTGTTAATATCAGAGAGTTTCTAATTGAAATGTCTAAAACCAAGGAACGAGAAATCAAACTTTTAAGTGCTCAGCAGCGGATCTTAAAGCAAACCCATGAAACCGAGAAACGGCATCGCATTGAGATTGAGCAAAAAAATGCCGCCATCAAGAATCTTTTGGATCATGCCGGACAAGGGTTTCTTTTCTTTGGCAATGACCTGCTTATTTCTGAAGAATACAGCCGGGAATGTGATAGTATTTTTGGCGTTTCAATCGGTCGGCAACCTTTTTTAGAAGTGCTTAAACGTTATGTTGACACCGACGGTATCAGGATGATGCAAAATGTTTTTGAAAATGTCTTTCTCAGTGGTGATGCAACACAAAATAAGGTTTACCTGTCGATCCTACCGCCGGAATTAAAAATTCATGAGCGGTATATTCACACGGAGTATAAAATTATTCCCCACGAGACGGGGAAATCAATTATGATGATTCTGACGGATGTGACGCAAAAAAAAGCCTTGGAGCTAAAAACGATAGAAGAAAAAAATAATATTAAGCTGATTGTCCGGGCCATCAGCAGTAAAAGCGAAATTACTCAGTCCATCGAGGAATTGCAGAGCTTTATAAAAAAAGATGTCTTGCCGCTATTGGATAACAAGCAGAGCCCCCAATTAATTTTGCAGTATGTCTTTCGGATTGTTCATACCATGAAGGGTGATTTTGCTCTGAATGGCCTTTTTCACACCTCCCAAGGTTTACATCGGTTGGAAGACGCTTTAAGTGAGATGCAAAACCGGATAAAAACCATTACTAACGATGAAATCCGGAAATTTATTGAGCAGATTGACTGCGATCAACTGTTAGAAAAAGATAGCGAAATTATTACTGAGGCGCTGGGAGCCCAGTATTTTGAAAATGAAGATCGCGTGACGGTCAGTCGGCAGCGGGTTGCCGAAATCGAAAATAAAATTGTGGCGGTGTTCCAAAAAGAAGAGCAAACTGAGATTATTAAGCTATTTCACAGTCTTTTCTTCATTAATGTAAAAGACCTGATTAGGGATTATAATGATTATGTAAAGACGCTGGCGGATCGTTTTGGCAAAGATATTGATGATATCATCATTAGTGGGGATGATGTGTTTATTGACAGAGATCGCTATGCTTCTTTTATGAAATCGCTGGTTCATGTGTTTCGTAATATGGCTGACCATGGCATTGAAGACCCGGATGAGCGCGAGGGCGCGGGAAAATCGGAATGCGGGGAAATTACCTGTGAGCTTAAAAATGAAGGCGACCACTTTTTAATCTCTCTGGCGGATGACGGCAAGGGCATTGATCTGGAGATTATCCAGAAAAAAGCACTGGAAAAGCAAATTTATTCAGCTGAAGAGTTTGCAACACTCACCCGGGAACAAAGACTGGCAACGATTTTTCTGGACGACTTTTCAACCAAAAACACCGTCGATTTGTATTCCGGCAGAGGTGTGGGTCTGGCCGCAGTCAATGCCGAAATCAGCGCGATCGGTGGCGAAATAGCAATCGACTCGGAGCTCGGTAAGTATACCCGTTTCACCTTTGTTGTGCCATATGAGAAACAGTAAATTTCGGACGCAGTAGAAAGATTTTTAGAGCCATAATCAAGAATTAAAACGAGATTCTAGGCACTCCTGCAATAGTTAGGGCAGTCAATATTGACAGATGCAGCCAACTAATTTATAGTATTTAGTTAGATGCACTGTCATTTAGTTATTTCAGTAGGAGAATAGAATGGAAAGCGAACTCAGAAAGACAGAAAAAAGAAATAAGAGCGTCGTCATATCGGTTGTATTGATCTTTGTTGTGACGGTGCTCTTTTTAGCGAGTGTACACAGTAATGAGGATCTTAGTGTTATTGGAGAAAATGTGATAATCCTTTCTAAAAACTGGACAGTCGGTTATAACGAAGTGAAGGAGTCGGGCGTCAGTCTGCCGGTCGACCTTGAGGTTGAACCGGGTGCTACGTATGAGGCCTCAGTAATACTTCCAAAGGTTGCCAATCAGATGAATTATCTGCTGCTTCGATCATCAATGCAGGATATGATTGTTTATTTAGATGGCGAAGAAATCCATCGCGCGGAAAAACCTGTTGCCCGGGGAATAGCAGTTCCGGCGGCGAGTACCTGGGTGATGTTCAAGCTTCCTTCCGGTTTTCAGGGAAAAACCTTAAAACTGGTGTTAAAAAGTGGGGTAACTGCTTTTTCAGGTCATATTAATAAGGTCATCCTGGGAGAAGATTCGAGTCTGGTTTATTATGTGTTTAAGCAGGGGTTCAGCGGTTTTGTCGTTTTTCTGGTGTTATTCATCATGGGGATGATTTCGATTATTTTTTCTTTTTTCTCAAAGAGTCTCGCCGACAATCGCTTTTTCTATTTAGGTTTACTAGTTGTATCAACCAGTGTCCTGATTTTATCGGAGGCCAGAATTTTGCAACTATTCACAGGAAATCGATACATTATCGGAGGGATCAGCTACCTGATGGTGCCGTTGATGGGATGCTTTTTTTCTTTGTATGTGAAAGAAACAATTTTTGTGAAACTACGGGACAAACGGGTGATGCAGGTAACGGCGGGGCTGTACCTGGGTCTATTAATTACCGAAATACTCTTACAGGGATGGGGGCTCAGTGAATTTATTGAGATCATGAACCTCATGTATTTCGTCATTTTTTTTAATGTCATCGTGTTTGTGCTGCTGATGGTGTCCGAGATTGTTAAAGAAAAAAATCAGAATGCAATACAATTTTTTAAATATATGAGTGTATTGTTCCTTAGTGTTATGCTTGAAGGGATTGCCTTTTTTACCAACCAATTTGACTATACATCGATTTTTTTAAGAATCGGCAGTCTTATCTTTTTTGGCTTGCTGTTGCTGGATTCCTATCTTTATTTTAAAAGGAGTCTTCAGAGTCAGAAGGAGCGAGATCTTTATGAAACCCTTGCCTACAAAGACGTTTTAACCGGTGGGAACAACCGGGCGGCATTTGAACGGGATTTTGAAAAAATCAGAAATAAAGAAGAACCTTTTAGACTGGTACTACTGGATTTAAATGAACTGAAATACATCAATGATCACTATGGCCATACCGCTGGGGATGTCGCCATTAAGACCCTTTTTACAATGATGGATGAGGCGTTTAGGCCGGAGGGGGTGTGCTATCGAATTGGTGGCGATGAATTTGCCATCTTGATCGAAAATACCACCGAAACGGTTGTTAAGCTCAGTTCTCTCCAGCTGAGAAAACAGCTTAAACGGGCCGCCAGCCATTTTGAGTATCCCCTTGAAGTGGCAATCGGTACGGATGTTTACGAGGCTGAGGCCTGGGCGAATATAACCCGGTTTTATCATCATGTGGATCAGAAAATGTATGCGGATAAACTTGAAATAAAGCAAATACGAAAAGCAACGCTTGCGTCGAAGGCAAATAAAACAATCGGGTCGGTTCCTTCGCCGGTCTTGAAGAGGTAGGTAATCAAATGGATTCAATAAAAAAAGTAGTCGATGACCAACGAGCATATTTTTTAAGTGGTGAAACAAAAAGTATTAATTTCAGGAAAAAACAACTTAATATGTTAAAAAAGGCCATTCAAAAGAATGAACTGGCAATCATGGCGGCACTGAAAAAGGACTTAAACAAATCGGCGTTTGAAGCGTATGCAACCGAGATTGGCATTGTTTTAGAAGAAATCGGATTTATGCTTAAAAATATAGAGCGTTTAGCAAAATCAAAGCGTGTCAAGACGCCGATTACGCAGTTCCTGTCAAGTAGTCGCGTTTATCAAGAGCCCTATGGTGTGGTGCTAATTATGTCACCATGGAACTATCCATTTCAACTGAGCTTAGTTCCACTAGTCGCAGCCATCGCAACCGGCAATTGTGCAATGATAAAGCCCTCAAATTATTCACCCCATACCTCAAAGCTGATTGGCGAGATCATCAGTTCGCATTTTGATTCCGGCTACATAAGCTTTACAGAAGGCGGCCGAGAGGCAAATGAGTCATTGTTAGAGCAAAAATTTGATTATATATTTTTTACTGGCAGTGTTGCGGTGGGAAAAACGATTATGGCAAAAGCAGCCGCGCATTTAACCCCGGTAACCTTAGAATTGGGTGGAAAAAGTCCCTGTATTGTCGACAAAACCGCCAATATCAATCTGGCTGCCAGACGCATCGCCTGGGGAAAGTATTTAAACGCCGGCCAAACCTGCGTGGCACCGGATTATTTGGTGATTCACGAAAGCATCAAGGACGAATTCATTAAGGCGTTGCAAAAAAACATCATCAAGATGTATGGAAAGAATCCGCTTAATAATAATGATTTCCCTAAAATAATAAACAAAAAACATTTTGACCGATTAACCGGTTTAATTGATGAACAAAATGTCATCATTGGCGGCAAGTCCAATTTGCTCTCGAATCAAATCGAACCCACTGTTTTAGATCCTGTCGGATGGGAAGATGTCATTATGCAGGAAGAAATCTTTGGACCCGTCTTGCCAATTATTGTCTTTCGCGAACTTAGTGAAGTTGTAAAAAAAGTAAGTCAGCGGCCAAAACCACTGGCACTGTATTTATTTACAACATCAAAACAAAACGAGAAAATCATCATTGATGGGCTTTCATTTGGCGGCGGCTGTATTAATGATACAGTTGTACAGGTGGCAAGCTCCTATATGGCCTTTGGCGGTGTAGGAGAAAGTGGTATGGGAAGCTATCATGGTGAAGCGAGTTTTAGGACCCTTTCGCATTGTAAAGGTGTACTAAAAAAGAGTAACAAGCTTGACATCTGCTTAAGGTATCCACCTTTTAATGATGCTCATCTCAAACGAGTAAAAAAAATAATGAAATAGGGCTGGTTAGCAAAAGAATACGTGCTGCTGCTGGAATGAGGTGGATTTTGCAAATGTTAGCTCATGTTTTAATGATTAAAAAATGCTTCAGCTCTTTCCACCCATTCTTCGGGATGATAAGCACTGATTTCGGAATGCCGATAACCCGGCAATTCAATTAATTGACAGTTCTTAACAGTGGCTTGGAATAACGCTCCGGACGCTTTAATACACTTCATTTCCTTACTACCATACCAGTAAATGATATCGCTCTGGCTGTTTTTTAAACTGTCTTTCAGTTCATATTTGTAATAGGTGTAAAAAACCCGATTCATTGTTGCTACTTTAACAGCCGGGATATCTCGCAAATATAACTTGGCAATATCATCAGGTAAATGCATTTGTTTGGGAAGCATCGTTAGTGCCCACTGATTAAATTTTTTTGAAAACATCCATTTGCCAAAATGCTTATAGACAAAGAGACTGTATTTCAAAAGAGCTGGCTGGGGAATACACAGGCCACTTTCGATAATTGCTTTTTCGGCAAGGTTCGCTCTTCTTGATAAGAGTTCAATGGCGATCTGTCCGCCCAGCGAAACCCCACTAAGGGCGAAAAGTTTGCCATCATTGTTGTGATCAATGTAATCAAGTAATTGACTGGCAATTTCTTCAGTAGAGGTATAAGGAACTTCAGCTTCTTCGCCGTGTCCGTCGATTACCGGTAAGATCACATGGTATTTATGCTGCAATAATCGGGCTTCCTGTAAATAAAGCCAATAGGACCAACCGGCACCGTGAATGAGCATGATCGATGGTAAGTTTTTATCTCCGTATTCATAGAACTTCATCATTGTATTCCTTTCGTTGTCTGCTAAAATAATTCATCTAACATGTTTTCGATCAGCTGGAGGATCATTTTCTCAATCCCGGCTTTTACCAATATATCTTTATTTTGGAGGGTGAGATTCATGAGCTGAATCCAGTTAATGACTGCATCGAGATCATATTGCTCTTTTTTTTCGCTCGCAAGGCGTAAATTTCTTTCCATTTCTGCTTTTATATCGGTCATTTTATGAAAACAGTCGCCGGGAAGTCTGGTGAATAAAAGCTGAAGATCTTCCCTTGTCAGAAAACGATAGACATTATTCTCATCGCTTAAAAACATGCAATCGTATAGTTCGCGCAAATCATTACGTTCAAGGTGCCCCTTTGCTTTAATAATTTCGTCAAGCTTATGATTTATGCTTTGCTGGTAAGCATTAGCAAGTTCATAAACCAACATTTCTTTTGAGCTAAAAAAATTATAAAAGGTCCCTTGGGCAATGCCTACGCTTTGTGTAAGCGCATGAATACTCATTTTTTTTAGACCATGTTGTTTGATGAGTTCCAAGCCAACGATCATAAGCTGATTTCTGATTTCTTGTCGTTTTTCGTTTGAATATATTTTTGGCACGCTTCACCTCTCAATAATATGAATATAGATAAAATATATTCATATTATTAGTATAGACCAGAATTATTTTTTTGTCAACGCATCGGTTATTCTGATAAAATTTTAAGTATTGACAGCGATCCAATTAAATTATAGTATTTGATAAAGCGAGTTACTCACCTAAAGAAATAGGAAAACGTGAGTCATAAGCGGTTAAATCAGTAGATTTTAAATAAATGGGAGGTAATTTTTATGGAAGATAACCTGATCGCACCCTGTGGCATGAATTGCAGCTTGTGTGTCGCCTATCAAATGAAAAAAGGAGATTTGAAAAAGCAGGGATTTAATCGAAAATACTGTCCCGGCTGTATTCCCAGAGGTGAAAACTGCACCCACATGGGCGATCGGTGTGAGTTACTCAAAAATGGGCGGGTTCGTTTTTGTTATGAATGCGGTGAGTTTCCTTGTAAACGATTAAAGGGATTGGATAAGCGTTATCGGACTAAATATCATATGAGTATGATTAAAAACCTCCAAGCACTTCAGAAAAATGGGATGGTAGCTTTTCTAGAGAGCGAAAAAAAACAGTGGGCGTGTCCCAAATGTGGCGAACCAATTTGTTGTCATAACGGTCTCTGTCTGCATTGTGATCTCGAGATTTTGCGAGAAAATCGCCGATACCGCTGGAATGAAGAAGACGCCTGACTAGCCAGAGTATTAAAAAAACACCGGGAACATGGCAAGACAGAGGACATGAATCGAAATGTGTAAGTTAAAGAATAGGAAAAGGGCGGTATGGTTACAAATGAATTGGTCAGCAAAGCGATTGAGTATATTGTTGAAAACCTGAATGAGGAAATCACAATCGAAGATGTGGCGGATTATTGCCATTTGTCCAAATATTATTTTTGCAGAATTTTTAAAGCCGAAACAGGTGAAGGGGTCTATGCCTTTATCAAGCGCCTGAAAATGGAACAAAGCGCCATTGAAATGAAGCTTGGCAAGAATAAATCGATTACCGATATCGGGATGACCTATGGCTACAGTTCGTCAAATTACAGCACCGCCTTTAAGAAGCACCATCACCTTTCCCCGGCGGAATTTCGCAAAACCGTGAATGCCATCTGTGCCCCGCATCCGTATATTTCCGATCATCTGGCAAAATTTCAATCCTTTGAAGAATACAACCAGAAGATTGAGATCAGAGAGTTAGCGGATTTTTGGGTGATCTATGAGCGGTATCTGGGAAATTATCTTGACCTGGGAGAGCAGTGGTTGACCTTTGTTGCGAAGTATCAAGCGTATGTCAATTGCGATGCCCTTCTTATTGAACGTTTTTACGATGATCCTTCCATTACCAAGGTTAGCCAATGTTTGTATGATCTTTGTATGACCGTTGATGCGAACTTAAGGCTTGAGAATACGACCAGCATTGAGGGCGGAAAATTTGCCATTTACCGCTTTGATGGGTTGATCAAGGATATCTATGAGAGTCTTCAGGGCATTTTTAATATCTGGTTGCCAAACAGTGGTTATAAAATGGATGAGCGCTATGGACTTGATATTTATCGCAAGATTGATCGAGAAAACAGTCATGTGATCATGGATTTGTGTATTCCCATTAAATAACGCAAGAATTCAGAAGTAATGACGCAGACTTTCTTTTATAATGATAATTGTCAAGGGACAGCGGTCGGTTTAAAAGAGGTCTGTTTTTGATTTTTTGAAAATCTTTAATGTGAAACCTTATATAGAAAAGATACAGCAATCAATTAAGCCGATCAGTCCATCAATAAAACAAAAATGGAGGAGTTTAATATGTTTGATATCAGAAAAATGCAGGAACAGGTTATTTATCAGGCGGTCAAAGATAAAAGCAATGAGGATATCGCCAAAGCAATCGTTTTTGGCTCCGATAAACAGGTAAAAACCGAGGATAACCCGACATGGGTAAAAGTGACGATGGAACGGCTGGAAAATCAATTCGATCAGGCTGGCGTTTTACAGATCCGGAGAAACTGTCAGTGCGGCTACGGCATGGATGAGAAATTGGCGCTGGTAAAAGAGCTGGTTGCAGCATCAGCGAGTTTGGAAGAATTCGGGAATCAGGATCGGGCCAATGCGGCGGGGCTTTATAGTGATAATGGTGAACTTTATCTGCAATTTCATTTTTGTCCCTGTCCCATGCTGGAAGGAGTTGATCGCCTGGAAACCGATACCTGGTGTCAATGTACCACTGGTTACAGCCAGGTGCTTTTTGAAAAAGCGTTTCAGTGTCAAGTTGAGGTGGAGCTCCTGAAAAGCATCAAAATGGGTGATGATAAATGCCTGATGAAGATTATTCCGCAAAAAAATATCTGGAAGTAAAGATTAAGACATCATCAGAAGAAATACAGAAGATCATAACCGAAATTTTGGCGTGCAAAAATGATTTGGCTTGGCGGTTCATGGGTATAAGCTAGTTTATAAAACAATTAAAGGGTGAATCGGAAAGGGGTCAATAGAAAAATGAACACTGCGGTTATTTATTATTCACTACAAGGAAATATGGATTTAGTTGCCCGGAAAATTGGCGAAAATGAGGCCGTTGATCTATTCAGGCTGATTCCCCAAAAGAAATACCCGACTGGAAAAATTAGCAAATATTTATGGGGCGGTAAAAGTGTGACCTTTGGAGAACGGCCTAAACTAACAAATCCGACCATCGACCTGGATCACTATGAGGTTCTGGTCATTGGCACACCGATTTGGGCCGGAACATGGACACCCCCACTGAATACCTTTCTTCACGATTACAGCATTATCGGGAAAAAGATTATTCTGACCGCAACCCACCAAGGCGGTGGAGCCGACAAATGCTTTGAAAAAATGAAGGCAAGTCTTAATGGAAATACGATTGTCGGCACGTTTCAATTTAAGGAACCGCTCCAGCAGATGGATGCAAATATCGATGAAAAAATAGAAGAAATTAGAACCCTGATTGAAAATTAAGAAAAACTTCCTTATCCAAAGTATTGCGGATAAGGAAGTTTTCTTTAATTCTATTTCATGTTCTTACTGATCAGTATTGCCTCTCTGCTCGTGAGGATTAGTAAAATAACCCAATACCTTGCTAAAAATAAATCTTGACAGATCGCATGATTTATTTTATTATTTAGTTATCGACCGACGGTCGATAAAACAGGAGGCACTCAATGAAGACAGTCAAAGAAGGAGAAGTCCGAAAACAGGAAATCCTCATGGTAGCCCGCGAGTTATTTGTAACAAAGGGCTACGAACAGACATCGGTGAATGATATTTTAAAAATCGTGGGTATCGCCAAAGGCACCTTCTATTATTATTTTAAATCCAAGGAAGAAGTGCTGGCCGCGATTATTCTGAATATTGTTGAAGAAGGTGCCAAACGGGCAGAACAAATTCTTAAGGACAAATCCGTGCCGCTGATTAGTCGGATGATGATGGCGATTATGGCCCAGTCCCCGGAGTTTGAAGGATCGGAGGCGATCAGGGACGAAATGCACAAGGTAGAAAATGCCAAACTGGAACAGTTTTACACCAAAGCCATGCTCAAACGGATGACCCCGCTACTAGAAGATGCGGTTGCCGAAGGGGTTGAAGCCGATCTGTTTCATTTAAATTATCCCCGGGAAACGATTGAATCTATTTTACTGCTTGGTCATATGCTCTTTGACTGCAATATTATGGATTGGGAAGTAGAAGACTATCCGGAAAAAATCCAGAGCTATCTGGCCAATATGGAAAGAATGTTGGGGACAAAAGAAGGAGAACTGAAGGACTTTTTACAAATGTTTGTCTAACTTAAAAGTTGGCGGCATTTGTAAATTTTTTAGCCAGCTATCGACCGATGGTCGGTCAATGAATGTAATAAGGAGAAACAGAAATGAAGCAACAAAAGATAATAGCAGGATTTCCAAATCAGAACGCCGCAATGAAAAAATTCAAGGTCCTGCTAGCAGGTGTTTTTATCTCCAGCATTGGCAGCGGCTTAACCGATTTTGGATTGGCGATCTATATTTTAAATCGAACCGGGTCGGTGAGTGCTACCGGAGTCTTTGCCGTTTGCGCCTTTCTGCCAGCGATACTGCTGGCGCCGGTGGGCGGGGTGTTGGCCGATCGTTATGACAGGCGACTGATGATGATTCTGGGTGAGCTGTTTTCCGGACTGGCACTACTGATCTGTCTGGTAGCGGTGATGAGTTCTTACCCGTCGCTGGTGGCGATCTGTGTTGGCGCGGGTATTAGCTCGGTCTTTTCGGCTCTGACAGAACCGGCTTTTAAGGCCACCATCACTGATCTCTTATCCGCTGCGGATTTTGCCCGGGCTGGCGGTATGGTTCAGTTGGCGAGCAGTGCCAAGCTGCTGATTGCTCCGGCTGTGGCTGGTTTGCTTTTGCAGGTAACGCCAGTGAGCAGTTTGATCATATTGGATATGCTGACGTTTTTTACCACAGTTTTGATCATCGCCTTTGTGAGAAAAGGTTTGGTTAGCAGAAAAAGAGCAGTAGCGAATTTGGATTTCATAAGTGAAATGAGCGATGGCATCACCGCTATCCGGAGCAAAAAGGGCATTATGACGATGATTGCCATCATGACGATTACCACCTTCTGTCTGGGGTTTGTACAGATGTTAAGTAAGCCGCTGGTGCTAGCCATTGCCGGCGAAAGGGAGCTGGGGATTCTAACCACGGTGATTGCCATGGGAATGATGGCAGGAAGCCTTATTATCAGTATAATCAAACATCCAAAATCTTATGTGCAGATGCTATCGTTGGGATTGTTGGGTTGTGGAGTCTTTTTTGCATTGATTGGCATCAGTGAAAACCTGGTTCTGATAGCCGGGTTTGGATTTATGATGTTTGCCTTTATGCCAGCCATCCAAATTGGGGCGGAGGTGTTGATTCGAACCAATCTGGACAATACCGTTCAGGGCCGGGCTTTTGGTCTGATTGGTCTGATTACCCAGATGGGTTATATACTGGCCTTTATCGCCGCGGGAATTTTATCAGATCTAATCTTTGAACCTTTTATGCTGGGGAGCAGCAAACTGGCCATTCAAATTGGTGAAATCATCGGCTATGGTGTGGGACGGGGTAATGCTCTGTTGATCATCATCACCGGAATCGGACTGCTCGTGGCCGGAATAGTGACGGCCCGGTTAAAAAGTGTCAGAACCCTGGAAAAGAAGGAGACTACTCATGAAACTTTTACTAAGTCTTATTCAAAAGGACTTTAAAAAAAATCCCGCCATTACCATGGCACTGGCGGTTTTTCTGATTCTGGCGGCGCTGTTGATGGCCGGTGGACTGCGGGTGGCGGGAACGATGATTTCCTCTTATGATGGGTTAGGCCAAAAGGCACTGCCTCCGGATTACCTGCAGATTCATAAGGGCGAATATGAAGTCGCCGCTATGGATCGTTTTGCGGCGAGCCAGGACGGCATTGCAGATTTTCTTACCGTCAGGATGCTGACGATTAATAACGCTAACATTATCTATCATGGTGAAACTCTTGAAAAGGTACTGATGGATAACAGCTTTGTGGTTCAGAATGAGGGATTTGATTATTTGCTGGATATGGATAACCAGATCGCCACGGTTAAGGATGGAGAAATCGGGGTGCCGGTTTATTATGCCGAAACCCTGGGGATTGCTCCGGGCGATGTAATTACCCTCAAAAAGGAAGGTTTTGTCAAAGCGTTAAAGGTTGCCACCATTATCCGGGATGCCCAGATGAATGTGGCGATGACCTCTTCGAAGCGGTTTCTGATTAGTCCGGTCGATCAGGAAGCGCTCAGTCAGCACATGGGAGAATGGGAGGTTAGCTTTGAATTTTTGTTAAAAGAAGGGGTGGATACCGGGGTTTTGGAGCAAGCCTATCGGGCGGCCGAGCTGCCCGCCAATGGGGTAGCTATCACCGGTAGTCTGCTTAATCTTTTTAATGTGTTTTCTTATGGCCTGGTGGCTATGATTATCATCGCGATTAGTCTGCTGTTGATTTTTATGGCGCTGCTCTGCCTGTCTTTTATTATCCGGGCAACCATGGCCGATGAGCAGGTATCCATTGGTGAGATGAAGGCCATCGGTTTTCCGGGAAAAGCCATCGCGACCCTGTACCAGTTGAAGTATCAGATTTTGATGGGGGTAGCCGGGATCATCGGTTATCTGGGTGCTATCCCATTTGGTAATTTCTTTTCGGTATCGGTGGTGCGTTATTGCGGAATGGGGAGTAGCCCAGGGCTAAAATGGGGGCTGCCGTTTATCGGCCTGCTGCTCCTAAGTGGCATGGTGGCTTGGGGATGCCATCGGGTTGTCAAAAAAAATCTGCGCAGCACCGTGGTAGAACTGCTTCGGGGCGCCGGGGGACGGCGTCGGGAGGGGCACTATACGCTGCCGTCCTCCGGCCTCAAACACCCCAATCTAACTATCGCCCTGGGGGAACTTGCCTGTAAATGGCGGGAATATGGGGTGATCTTGCTGGTTTTTATTTTCTCGGCATTTTTGATGCTGTTGCCAATGAATATGAAACAGACCATTCAGGATCCGTCGTTTATTACCTATATGGGGGTGGGTGAATCAGATATTCGGATCGATATTAAGTATTCACCGCAGCTCACTCAGCAGCAGCAGCGGGTTTTGGCGATACTGGAGAATGATCCTGATATTGAGAAATATGCCATTTATAAAAATGGCTATGTTCAGGCCGAAAACGACCAGGGTGAAGGGGTGAACATCCGGGTGGAAAGCGGCGATGAATCGGTTTTCCCGCTTGTCTATCTGGCGGGACAGGCACCGGTTGGCAAAAATGAGATCGCTTTGTCGTCAATGAATGCCGCGGAACTGGGGAAAAAAGTTGACGATGCGCTCGCAGTGGTTTATGGTGATGAAACCATGAACTTTAACGTCGTCGGGATTTATCAGGATATTACCTACGGCGGAAAAACGGCCAAGGCCGCCATTGACTTTAACAATGAGGATGTTGAGGCCTATATCCTGTATCTGAGTCTGGCCGAAGGTGTCGATTTGGCTCTCAAAACCAATGAACTGCGCGGGGGGCTGCCGGATATCAAGGTCACCCCGGTGCCCAGCTTTATTGCCCAGACCCTGGGTGGGATTGTCGATAACCTGAGTCAGGTGGAAGCGGCGGCGATGGTGATTGCCTTAATGATAAGCGCACTAATCACAGTCATGTTTTTAAAACTGGTCATGGCTCGTGAACATAGTGCTATTGCGGTAAAAAAAGCGATCGGTTTCACTACCCGGGATATCCGCATCCAACTGGCGATCCGGATTCTGGTGATTCAAGGCCTTGGCATTTTGATTGGGACGGTGCTGGCCAATACCCTGGGTGAAGCGATCTTTAGCCTGATGCTGTCATCGATGGGGGCAACACGAATGACATTATTAATCCAACCGCTGAAAGCTTATCTGATTTGTCCAGCGGTACAGCTGCTGATGGTTGTCGTTGCAGTCATCGGTGTAACTCGGGCAGTCAAACAGTATCATATCAAAGAACAAATTATGGAATAGAGAGGACCGTCATGATAAAAGTAGAACAGATCAGTAAATCCTTTAGAGTCAAGGCCCCGGTAGATTCGGCGATTGCAACAAGCATTTTAAAAGAGATCTCCTTTAACATTGGCAGAGGTGATTTTGTGGCTGTGATGGGCCCTTCCGGCTCAGGTAAATCCACCCTGCTTTATAGTGTCAGCGGAATGGATCAGGTAACCGCGGGGCGGATCGTCTTTGATGGGATCAACCTGACCGAAATGAATGAGGAAAGCCTGGCCGGGTTGCGGCTGAACAAAATGGGTTTTGTTTTTCAGAATGCCCAGATGCTAAAAAATCTGTCGTTATTCGATAACCTGATTCTCCCGGGGCTGGTGGCTAAAAAAGAAAAAGCGCAAGTCATCAGAAACCGGGCCCGGGATTTGATGAAGCGGATGGATATTGACGGGCTTGGCGGCCGGGATATACGGGAAGTTTCCGGGGGGCAATTGCAGCGGGCATCCATCTGCCGGGCGATGATCAATAACCCGGAGGTGCTATTTCTGGACGAACCCACCGGCGCCCTGAACTCCGCAGCCACCGACCAGGTTCTGGATATTCTGGAAGCATTGAATGACGAAGGGATGACGATTATGACGGTTACCCATGATCCCCGGGTGGCTGTTCGAGCAAAAAAAGTCATTTATATCCGCGACGGCGAGATCGCCGGCGAGAAAGAACTCCAGGCCGGGGCAAATCGGGAGCAGGAGCTGGAGGACTGGTTGAAGCGTGTTTAATATTAGCCTGACGGGGCTACAGAAAAGCCTTGTTAGCCAATGGTTATATTTTTGATGAACACCATGGGGTTTATCAAAAAGAAAAATAATACCTGAATAGCAGAGATGATTTTGAGCACCATATTGACAGATCAGTCAATATGGTGCTCTTTTGCGCGCCAGTAAGGAAGCAATCTAATTGGTAAAAGTCGAGTTTTTTCATGCCGTCATCAACATCGGATCAAACGGATTCATAAAGTTAAGAAAAGTTCTGAAAATGAAATAAGCGGGTTTGATCGATCAAATAAACGCGATCAGACAAATAATTAATGAAGTAGAAAAAACAAGTATAATCAATTTATGGAAAGGACGCTTTACATTTGGAGACCAAGATGTTATGATGGATGTATGGAAAGCAGACTTTCCGTTTGAAGGAGCATGAACGTGAAGAATCGACTGGAAGAAGTTAGAAAATTAAATGGGATTAAGCAAGAAGAATTAGCTTTGGCTCTTGAAGTGTCAAGACAGACAATTGGTTCGCTTGAGAATGGCAGATATAATCCTTCAATTATATTAGCGTTTAAAATTGCCCGGTATTTTGAAATGAGTATTGAAGATATATTTATATATGAGGAGGAGAAAAATGAAGCTTTAGAAATGTGGGTTTTGTCATAATCGGTTTAATATTAGTTGCTTCAGGACTTGCCCTAGTCAAACTACTATCTAATCCCCAGGGGTTATTGTTGGCATTGCCTTATGTTTGCATTGGTCTTGGATGTGGTGTTTTTGGACAAGGTATAGGAGCGGTCATCAGTCAGAAAGTGATAAAAAATCATCCGGATATTGAAAAACAAATTGAAATTGATCAGAAGGATGAGCGAAATATCACGATTGCCAGACGTGCAAAGGCAAAAGCATATGATATCATGATCCCAGTGTTTGGTGCTTTGCTGCTGACATTTGCTTTAATGGGAGTGGATTTGATCATTGTTTTGTTATCGGTTAGTGCGTATTTATTTATTGTTTTTTATGGGATATATTATCGCTTCAAGTACGATCGGGAAATGTAGCCGCGCTTTTACATTAGCCACCGACCAGGTTCTGGACATTCTGGAAGCTTTGAATGACAAAGGGATGACCATCATGACGGTTACCCATGATCCCCGGGTGGCAGTCCGAGCAAAAAAGTCATTTATATCCGGGCTGGCGAGGCCGCCGGCGGGAAAGAACTTCCGATGGGTTCGAATCGGGCGCAAGTGCTGGAAGGCTGGCTGAAGAGCGTTTAGATCTTCGGAGTTAGGATCAGTTAAGATATGGAAGTAATCAGCATGGCACAATCATGTATAGTGTATTTTTTCATGCGATTGATGGAAAGAATGATTTTACTGATTTTTGATCATATTCTTGAGAAGACTGGAAAGTGATGCAATTTTCTAAAAGTCTTGGAAATAAAAAAAGGTTGCATTTTTGTGATGATCCGACTAAAGCCGTCCCGTCCATATCGGGCACTTATCGAAATTCTCAAGTACAATAGATCATGAAAGGAGATGAGGAGATGCTAAAATGTCTGAATGAAGTGCTAAACTATATCGAAGATAATCTGGATGAAACCATTGAATTTGATGAAATTGAAAAAATTGCTGGTGTTACAGAATATCATTTTCGAAGAATCTTTTCATTTGTGTCGGGAATGCCGCTAAATGAGTACATTCGTTATCGAAGGCTCTCAAATGCGGCCTTTGAGCTTCAGAATAAAGAGATTTCGGTCACCGAAATGGCTTTTAAATATGGTTATAACTCAGTGGATGGTTTTTCGCGGGCATTCAAAGAGTGGTGTAATATCAGTCCATCGGAGATCAGTAAGACAACACAGTTCCGAGCATTTCCAAAACTGACCTTTCAATTAGCTATTTATGGAGGTGTTGATATGGATTATCAAATTGAGGAAAAAGAAGCGTTTAAAATGGTCGGGTTTAAAAAGAGGGTGCCCATTGTGTTTAATGGAGAGAACAAAGAAATTATTGAATTAGCACAAGGAATCACCCCGATCCAGCGGAAAACCATGCATTCCTATGCAAACATTGAACCTGGTGAACCGATGAGCGCTTCGTTTAATTTTGATGAAGGGCGAATGAATGAACAGGGCAATCTTGATCATATGATTGGGGTAATTAGCACGCTGGAGGATTCATTTGAAGGTTTTGATGTGGTGGACGTGCCGCCGTTGAAGTGGGCTATTTTTATATCAGAAGGTGAGTTTCCGAAGGTAATGCAGAAGACCTGGGGTCAGATTTTTGCTGAGTGGCTACCTTCCTCGGACTATGAATTGGTTGATGCGCCGGAAATCTGTTTTATTGGTGACTTGTCGGATCGTTCAAAAGTGCGATGTGAAAATTGGATCGCAGTGAAAAAGATCAAATAATAATTTCGGTCATATTTCCAATGAGAAAAATTACGAATCAGCAAGAAGACCATATGTTCATCAGAATATGTGGTCTTTTTGTTTGTGGTCGGAATTAATCGGGGGTGGATTTTAGCAAATTTCTGGTGGGGAGTATTAAAAATTGCAAATGCAAAATTGGTAACAAGGCGTTGATGTTCAGAATACATTGATCGATTTCAGTTTTTTGCTTTTCCGGAGATAGATGGTTATCGATCATCGGATTGCGGATATAATCAATAAATGTATCTTTTTCGAGATAAGCTAGCTCTTTCAATTTATTGATAATTTCTTCTACAATAGGAAGCGGTATGCCAACATCGGTAAAATATTTTATGAATTGACATACGGTTAAACTGTAGGCCGGAAATAGGGTGTTATCGGTATTGTCGGGAATAATAATGTTCATCTCAATCAGTTCGTTAATGAGCGTTTCGTCTAATCCAATGTCGCAAAGTTGTTTTTTTGTTACCAGATTTTCATCGACTCCGTAGGGGAGAAGTTTATTGACAGATTCTAGAATTTGAAAACAAAAATCATTGATCGTACCAGATTCACTGTTAATAAGTTTTTTAATCTGGGCAAGAGAATAGTGCTCTTTTTTCATGATTTCGATTAGTTTTAATTTTTCGACGAAGGTTTCATCATAATAAGCCATGTTTTTGGCAGATTTTTGGGGTAACGGTAAAATGCCTTCTTTAATATAATAATTAATGGTGGATCGGTTCATCGACGTTAATTTTTCCAGCTCACGCATGGGAATTTTTTTTTCGAAATCGTTTGTATTGTTTTTCATAGCAATCACCTCATATAAAGTATAAACTATTGCTTAATACTTGTCAAAGGTATTGACAGAAACTTAGATCAGATATAGAATGTGAGAAGTAATACTTAATACTATTCAAAATGAAATTTAACGAGTATGATAATTTAAAATAAGGAGCAAAACATGAAAGTTAAAGCGGAAATATTTGATAAACTTCAATATTTATACGATATCACGGGGTTTAATGATCATCAACTTCACGGGGTGATTCAATTCGAGAATAAAGTGAATGCAACAGTAATGCAAAAAGCGGTGAACTTATTGGTAAAAACGATACCAATGCTATCAAAAGCATATAAAAATGAGGCTGGAAATTCATATTGGGAAGAGATGGAACCGGAAAACTGGGATAATATTTTTACGATTGTTTTTGAAAAAGATGATTTTGACCGATTCACTTTTTCTAAAACAGATGCAGAGGCTGGCCCGCAAATTAAGGTATGTTTGATGCAAGCCGACAGGGATTCAGTATCAATTGTCATGAACCATATGGTTTGTGATGGGGCGGGATTCAAACAATGTGTGTATCTGCTATCAGATATTTATTCGCATCTGATAAAAGAACCGGATTATTTACCGGACTACGTTATTGATGGAGAGCGTGGCTTCAAAAAAATCACGCAGTCAGTTAACTTTTTTTCTCGAATTGCGGCGCTTTTGTTTGAAAGCAAAGACAATAACCAAAATAGTGACTGTGAATTTCCTTTGATCAAATCAGAGGATGCAGTGCCTTTTATTGCCACCCATGAAATTGATGCGTCTCTTTATCGGGAGCTTCGAAATATTTCTAAAAACGATAAGGTCACAATCAATGATGTGATCTTGACCGCCTACTTTCGGGCGCTTTCGGGATTGCTGGATATGAATGGGAAACCCTTTAATATTCCAATTATGATTGATATGCGCAGATATTTAGCAGACAAAGGATTTCAGGCGGTGACAAATCTTTCATCAACAGTTGCGATCCGAATTGCAGTTGTGCCGGGAGAAACCTTCAGTCAGACCTTAAATAAAATAAATACTGAAATGGCAGCAAAAAAATCAGGGAATTTAGGATTAAATACGTTTCTCAAACTGGATTTGTTATTCAAATTTTTTCCTAAAAGGAGTGATCAACTTTTAAAAAATTCGTTGAATAATCCTAAAATATGTATGACTAATCTTGGAATAGTGGATTCAAAACAGCTTTATTTTGAGAAATCTCCGGTTTCCAATGCGATCGTGTGCGGCTCAATTAAATATCATCCCCATTTTCAAATGTCCGCAAGTACTTTTTCAGATAAAATGACTTTTTGCGTCAATCTTTATGGAAGTCAAAGCGATCGTGAGACGATTTCAAAATTCTTTGCTTTAATAGAAGAAGAACTGATCGGTTATATTTCAACGCATGCGGCAGAAAGAAATGATGCGAAAAATACTAAAACCTCGGAATAATTAATGGTACAATAGAAGTTAGAAAAAGCTGGTTAGAAAAACTGACGGTTTAAAATTTAAAACGGGGTGGGATTCATTAAGACCGTGTCAAACGATACCTTAAACAAGGGGGAAGGGCATGCAAATAAAAGTATTAATCGTCGAAGATAATAGGGCTTTAAACAAAAGTGTAATAAACCTGTTAAAAAAAGAAGGGTATGCGGCTTTTGGTGCAACTGAAGTTGAAGAGGCAAAAGACATTTTTTTAAAAGAAGCCCCACAAATCATTCT
Organism: Acetobacterium carbinolicum; assembly: GCF_047456275.1. Lineage (GTDB taxonomy): Bacteria > Bacillota > Clostridia > Eubacteriales > Eubacteriaceae > Acetobacterium > Acetobacterium carbinolicum. The sequence goes on along the minus strand of NZ_CP173357.1, from coordinate 3,832,036 downwards.
GCTTGATATTATGTTAAAAGATAGTAGCGGATATGAGTTAATTCCTTTTTTCAAAATGAACCCGGATAACTTCATTTTAATGCTTACCGCTTTAGATGATAAACAAAGCAAAGCCAATGCTTATGAAAATGGTGCCGATGATTATATCACTAAACCATTTGATCTTTATGAATTGATATACAAATTAAGAGCGATAAAACGAAGAATCAAAGCGCAGCAAAAAGTTTGCCAGGCGGGCGATGTTATTTTTGATATGGAATCAAATCAACTGACATGCAATGGTCAAACGTTTTCGATTCAGCCCAGTCAAGCAAAGTTTTTTAAAGCGTTGTATCAAAAATATCAGGAAAATACTTATCTTGACAAAAAAGAAGCCATCGAATGGTTGAATCCTGGGGTTGATGAGAGTTTTCGTTTGCAAACGATGGTCGCACGTCTCAGGAAAAATTTAGCGGATATTGGTAGCGAGTGTGTTATTATTGAAACTGTTTACGGAAAAGGATATCGTCTTGTTTTAATCGGCCAGAGGTCAGAATAATGGAATCGGGCGATATCAAAAAAACGGGATTAGTAGTCGTTCTCAGTGTACTTATCAATTTGATTGTTTTTAGTGGACTTAATTTAATTAATTTGCAGTTTACCGATGCGGTTGAATCAAGTGAAGGTGTGATGATTGCTGAAAACATCGCAAGTGATGAGGTGAAAACGGTGTTGCTTCAAGATCGTTCGGATAATCGCTTTAAACTTGTTATTCAGTCAACCGAGCGTCTGGTTTTATCAATCATTTATGAAGATGCTTATACTGAATACGATCTTTATGTTAATGGGCAATTAAAAGGCCAAAATCACAATCAAACAGCGAGAAAAGAGATTGCTTATGATGTGTTTGAGATTGAAAAAAACGATTATCAAGAGAATGATGGCATCGGCATTGCTGAAATCGAACTGGTCAAAAGTGCCCCAATCGCCAAACCAAATAATGAGGTAGCTTTTATTATTGGATCAAAAGATGAAGTCAGAGACAGTTTAGGATTAAGGACAATGTATAATACGGTGATGTTCATTTTTTTTGGAATGATCTTAGTTGTTAGTGCCATTGCTTATTATAAAGATCGAGTCAGTTACATGCGGATCCTTTTACTGCTCAGTATTGTGGCGGTGATTAAAAGTATGATCATTGGTGAATTGCCATTGTTCAGGGATCTGTTAGGCATAACGTCAGGAAATTATTTTTATTATGATAGTGTTACCGGGATCGTGAGTTTCTTTTTATGCCAAGTGCTGTTTTGGGATTTGTTTCAGTTTAAAGTCAAAAAAGTTACGGCGATCTTATATCTCGGGATCTTTGTTACGTTTGAATTGGGATATATTGTTACGCAGTATTTGGCGTTATTGGTAATGATGCATTTTATTGGAAGTTTGCTGATCGTGATTATGGGTGCGCAAGCGTATATCAAAGGTAACCCTTACAGTCTGTTGCTTATCACGACATATAGTATTTTTTCGGGAACGGTTTTGTATCGAATATTAATCACTGTGGGCTATTATAGTCGTGGATATATTTCCGAGATGGTATTCAGTCCGCAAATTGGGAATTTAATTTATCTTTCAAGCTTTTTATTTGTTGTCCTGATGACCTATATCAATAAGCTTGAGGCGTATCGAAAACAAGAAATTACCGATGAAAAAATCGCGCTTATCAGAGGGATCAGCCATGATCTAAAATTACCGTTGTCAATCATTAAGTTAAATAATCAAATGATCGAAAAATATGAAATAACCGAAGCCGAAAAAAAAGAATATGCAAAAACAAGTCTGGAAGCAACATTGGAACTGGAAAAAATGACGGATAATATTAATTGTTATTTAAATACAGAAATATTAGTAGATACGGATTATCAGACCAGTGTTAAAAATCGATTAATCATGATGAAAAGGCAATATGAAAATTATGGTAAAATGCACAGCATAAATTTTGTTGTCGAGATTTCCGGAGAAGATTGTTTTTTGCCAATCAAACCTCTTCACTTTGATCGGATGCTTTATAATTTGGTGGATAATGCATTTAAGTATAATAAAGCTAGGGGGACGGTATGGGTTCGCTATAAAGCGGACAAAGAAATTACTTTAAGCGTCGAAGATAATGGGATCGGAATGGATTCTGAATTTATTAAGAGAATTTTCGAGCCATTTTTCAGAATCGATGTCAGTAAAAGAAAAGAGGGAACCGGACTTGGTCTTTGTGTTGTTAAAGTAATTGTTGATAGTTTAAACGGGAAATTACAGGTAGAAAGTGAGATTAATAGAGGTACAATAATAAAAATTATTTTACCGCGGGTGTAAAGCTCTGCAAAAACTAGAATGAAATCTTACCAAATGGTAAGATTTCATTTTTATTATAGTTAAACGATTATAATAAAGTAAAATGGTCTTTCAGGCAACTGCAATTCATAGTGAAAAGGTAAGCGTTTAAATTAAAAATAGGAAATTGCGAAAGAGATCTTAAAGTTCGCAAAATTTTCGCAATCAACTAAAATGTGAAAGGTAAAGTGAGGGATGAAATTGTTAAAAAAGAAAATGTATATCGTGTTATTAAGTATTCCGCTGGTGATGTTATCACTTGTTGGGTGTGGTGAAAAAGTTAGTCAAAATGAGATGAATCAAGTTGATTATGCCAAAGAAAGTAATTGGCTGGCGCTCCCAGAAGATGCGAATGCTCATGATGTTGATGTTTTTTATGTTTATCCGACGATTTATCAAGGTGACGGATTACAGGATATCAGCGATCCAGAGCAGGTGGAAGCATCACAAGTACCGCTCCGAACCCAGGCGAGTGTATTTGCGGATTCGGCAAATATTTATGCGCCGATGTATCGGCAGGTCGGTAAGGATGGTTTTAATAACACGGAAAACCTTGACAGTTTTTTACAAGTAGCTGAAGAAGATGTCAAAGATGCGTTTTTATATTACCTGGAGAATTACAACAATGGGAAGCCATTTATCATTGCCGGTCATAGCCAGGGATCGAGCACGTTGATCAGTCTGTTGACTAAAATATGGGGAACGACAGGTGCTGAAGATCGGATGATTGCTACCTATATTATTGGTTTTAGTGTGACTGAATCCGATATTGAAGCGAATCCGAAGATCAGGATGTGTGAAAATCCGACGGATATCGGTTGCTTTATTTCTTATAATTCCCTGAAAGACGGACGGCAAAGTGAGTCGGTACAAATATTGGAAGGTGCCATTGTAACAAATCCGTTATCTTGGGAAAGTAGCCGGGAAGATGGGATAGTTGTTCCGGCATCCGAAAATAAAGGATCGGTATTTTTTTCCGAGGAGGGGTATTCGCCTACTTTGTATAAAAATTTTACGTCAGCTCAGATTAAGGATCACGGTCTTGTTTGTGAACCGGCCGATCTATCTATCCTTTCATCTTATCCGATAGAAGGTATCTATCATCCGGATGATTATTCCCTTTTTTATGAGAATATTAAAGAAAATATTGCCGTTAGAATTAATGCTTATTTTAACTGAGAATGGTTAAGATCGCTTTACCTTTAGTAGATAATGAAGAAAGTGTTGAGGAACAATAATTTATGCTCATGCGGCAGAAAGAAATGATTGTAAATGTAAAAAACATTTGACATTTCCTAAAAAAAGTGTTAGGCTTAGAATGTAAAAAGAATTTGACATTTTAGGAGGTTGATTATGTTTAAGATTAGAAGAACTGGTGATATGGATGAAATGGAAAAAGATATTGCATTAAAAAGTATGCGATGGGGTTATGCATTTACGTTATTAGTGTTAGGAATATGGATGATAGCTGCAAATATTACCGGAGGAGCCTGGCAATTACCATTTTACATTATATGTGGTCAGAATATCGTTTGTTTTTTTGCAAGACAACTTTATCGTAAGCAGGTAGATGATGAAGGATGGAAAAAAGATATCAGTAGATTTGTTATTGCTTTTGTGATAATTCTTGCGGCTGGATTGTTTATCCCGTTATTTTTATTAGGTTTAAAATGATAATATGAAAAACAAAATTAAAGAGTTAAGAAAAGCCCGAAAAATGAGACAAGAGGACTTGGCTAAACAATTAAATGTCACCAGACAAACGATTAATGCAATCGAAAATAACAAGTATAATCCAACCCTGGAACTTGCCATGAAACTGGCCAGGCTGTTAGAATCTACAGTGGAAGAGCTTTTTAGCTTGGAAGAGTGAGATTGATTGATGGGTGATGACGTTTGAATGATGTTTGGCGATTTAGCCAGACATTAAATAAAAATTGGTCGTATTAATTATAAACACAGATACGAGCAGAACAATTAAATTAAGTGTGATTATAAAAGATATCTTTTGTATAGCAATTACGTGACCATCAGTCTTAGGCTTGGTGGTTTTTTTGATTTAAAAGCTCAGCTATAAAGGATCGTTATTTATGGAAAGCAAGCTTTACATTAGCAGAACAATCTGTTATGATGAACATATGGAAAGCAAGCTTTCCGTGTAAGGGAGATGATCATGAAGAATCGACTGGAAGAAATCCGGAAATTAAATGGTATTAAACAAGAAGAATTAGCTTTGGCCCTTGAAGTATCAAGGCAGACCATTGGTTCACTGGAAAATGGCAGATATAATCCATCCATTATTTTAGCTTTTAAAATTGCCCGGTATTTTGAAATGAGTATTGAAGATATCTTTATCTATGAGGAGGAGAAAAATGAAGCGTCAGTTTAGAAATGTAGGTTTTGTCATCATCGGTTTAATGTTACTTATTTCAGGTCTGGCCCTGGTTAAACTGTTGTCTGATCCCCATGGGTTGCTGTTGGCATTACCATATGTTTGTATTGGTCTTGGGTGTGGTATTTTTGGCCATGGGATGGGAGAGTTAATTAGTCAGAGAGCAATAAAAAATCATCCCGATATTGAAAAACAAATAGAAATTGATAAAAAGGATGAGCGAAATATCGCAATTACCAGACGTGCCAAAGCCAAAGCCTATGATATTATGATCCCTGTGTTTGGGGCACTTTTACTGACAGTTGCTTTAATGGGGGTTGATTTGATTATTGTGTTATTGTTGGTTAGTGCATATTTGTTCGTTGTATTTTATGGGGTATATTATCGAGTTAAATATGATCGGGAAATGTAGTTTCGATGTTTGGAAGGACGGATGGTCTTTAAATAATTCTTGATATTGGATAAAAAAGATCAAATAAGGGCACCCTATTGACTTGTCAGTCAATAGGGTGTATGATTTACTTAAGCATTGACTCACTAGTCAAAGGAGGTTTTTATGTCAATTGAATCTTTTGAAAAAGTATCAGATGAAAAAAAAGCGGCCATCATCCAAAGCGGAATTGCGGAATTTTCGAACAAATCCTATATGGATGCCAGTACCGATGAAATAACAAAAAACGGTGGCATCTCCAAAGGGATCTTGTTTCATTATTTTGATAACAAGAAAAATTTTTATCTTTATTGCCTGGAAGTTGCGTTGAAACGTCTTCTTAGAGATATCCACAAACCAAATCAATCAGATTTTTATGGGATTATCTTTTCTTATGCCGATGAAAAATTTAAATTGTGCCAAGAATATCCCAATGAAATGCGGTTGGTCAATATGGCGGCCCGGGAAATGAGCACTAAAATACTTGAAGAAAAAAATGCACTGATGATACGCTATATGATCAGTACGCGAAAGAAATCACAGGAGATTATGGCGAAAGCCATCGCTGCTATTACATTAAAAGATATTGATGGCGAAAAATTAAAAGACGCTATAACTTTATATCTGGGGGCGATTATTAACAAATATCTGGAGCGGTATAAAGAGACCCCAGAGTTATTTTTCGAGCGTTCAGCAGAGATTAAAGCCGAAATAAAAGAGTACCTTGATTTTATGTTAAATGGAGTAGTGAAGGAAGGCGAATCGTCATGAAAAAAATTAGTTTAATCAAGTCAATTTGGCTTTGTTCCCGATATCCGAAAAAAAGTGATTTAGACAAGGCCAGAATTAGAGCAGAACGGCTTAATCGTCTGGTTGATTATGCAGAACAAAACAGCCCTTATTATCAAGCGCACTATCAAAATATTGGAGAGAATTTTAAGCTAAGTGATTTACCACCAACGAATAAGGTCGATCTGATGGCGCATTTTGATGAGTGGATAACGACAAAGGATGTTACCTTAAATGAAGTAGAAATTTTCCTGAAAGATTTGGACAATATCGGACGAAAAATCAAAGGAAAATATCTGGTGTTTACCACCAGCGGCTCTACGGGAAACCCCTTGGTCGCTCTATATGATCAATCCACCAATAATGTTATGACCGGAATAAACATGATGCGAAGTTTTGCCAGAAAAGCAGATTTTATGGCCTTTATAAAAGGCGGCGGAAAAGCCATGGGAGTGTTTGCTACCGGTGGTTTTTACTTGGGAAATAGTTCGGTCCGGGCGCGCTTATTATCGATGCCCTGGAAAAAAAGACAGTTTGGCGTAACCAGTGCCTTATATCCGATTGCTCGGATCGTCGCTGAGTTGAATGCTTTTAAACCGACGATGTTGGGGGGCTATCCGACCATTCTGGAACTGCTGATTGATGAACGGAAAAAGGGGCGGCTACAGATTCAGCCAATTTTAATCATGACCGGTGGCGAATACCTGAGTCCGCAGCTGCGAAGTTCCTTGGAAGAGGCTTTTGGATGTACCGTTCAAACCTCTTATTCTTGTACTGAAGGCGGAACCATTGCGTGTGAATGTCCGGAAAAACATTTTCATATTAATGATGATTGGATCATTGTGGAGCCGGTTAACCATCAGAATGAACCGGTGGCGGATGGGGTACAGTCAGATAAAATCCTGATCACCAACCTATCTAATTATACCCAGCCTTTTATTCGATACGAGGTTACTGACCGGATGATTATGCATCATGAACCCTGCTCTTGCAACAATCCGTCACCTTGGCTGACCCTTGAGGGACGTACCGACGACATCCTGACTTTTCACGAAGATGGCAAGATGATTAAAATTTCGCCACTGGCTATTTATGCAACGCTGAAAGAAATCCATGGGATCATTCGGTTTCAACTGATTGCTGAAGGAGAGAATAAGCTTGAATTGAGAATCACACCCGGGATCGGCGACGATCCACAGCGCTTATTTGAAGAAGCGCAGAAGAAACTATCGGCTTTTCTGGCCAGTCATGGAGTGACGACTGCCCATCTCTCTTTTTCTGATTTGACACCGGTGCAGCATCCGCAAAGTGGAAAGTTTAAGCATATTATTAATAAAACTGAGTGATTTTGGAGACTCAATCCTTGCAAAATTAGCGGACGCAGATATCCAGATCAAAATAAAGATCCTATAGAGAGTTTAAATCAATTAGCTTCATAGATCAAGAAAGGTCAGAATTGATTTGTTATTTTCACTTGACACTGAGATACATTACGGTGAAAATGATTGTATCTTATTGCATGATCGGGTAGTTGTTTAAAAAATAAACAAGCTTAGTTTTTGTCATAATGGGATCCTTTGTTTGACTAATACCATGATGTTGGGTGAGTTTTAAATTGAAACATGGCGCCATCATAATCCAAAGTCAAAATCTTGCACTTAATTAATGCATAACAACGTTAAGAAAGTTGGGAGTTTTTTAAAATGAAAAAAATGAAACCGGAAACAGAAATGAAAGAAAAAATATACAATGCTGCAAAAGTGCTTTTTTATGAAAACGGTTATATCAAGACGACTTATAAGCAGTTAGGGGAAGCGGTCAATGGGAATGGTGCGTTGGTGGCTTATTACTATGGATCAAAAGGAAAACTGGCTACCTTGGTTTACAACGAGTATATGAATCGAATAAAGAACATGGTCAGAGAACAATTTAATATAAATAATATCAGTTACGATGTTCTTCTTGCAACTGCCATTGAAATTCGGGTTCATGGGAGTCTGATGAGTACTAATCGGAATCTGAATCTTTTTTATTGGGAGATTATGAATGAAAACATTCAGATAAAAGAAGAGGCTGTTAATGAAGAGTATTTTCAGGAGTTAGTTAAAATCTGCAAATTGGATTTGCCGATTTACAAATTAAAGCTGCTTAATTATGGAGAGTTCGGATTTCGTCAGGCTACGTGTCTGGCTCATCAAATGGGAAAAGTCGATTGTTCCTATAAAGAGTTTACAGATGCTGCGATTGAAACATTACTGTTGTTGTTAAGACAGGTTGATCGGATTGATGAAATTTTAGCTGTTTCGGAAGAATTTGAAAAAAACATGCCAGAATTAGCGATTAAAAAAAACTTTGTAATTGACTTTAAATAACATGATTTATTCTGATCAAGGGTTACCGTTTGTAAAAGCTTAATATTACGGAAAAACTAATTTCAATTAGCGGCTATAATTTTTATACAATGCTTATTTATAGCCATTAAAAAGCTTAATAATTTCTTGATATTAATTGTGATTAATATTACTCTTGCGTTTTTTTAAATTTTCATGGTATACTTACTTTCGTAAAATAAATTAAATAACGAAAGGGTATAAACTATGAATAATTATCCCCATGTTTTTGAGTCCATTCGCATCCGTGGTGTTGATTTTAAAAATCGCATCGAGATGGCACCGCCATCACCAAACCGTGCTGACCGGGATGGCCGGGTTTCCCGGGAATTTATTGACTGGTTCAAACCCATCGCTGAGGGTGGAACGGCCATGATCCATGTTGGCAATTCGGTGATTGATCGGGCCGAATCCAGCGATGAAGAACGTCAGTTAGATTTAGGTACCGACGGATGTATTCTTCCGCTCTCTCAATTTGCCGAAATGTGTGAAAGTTTTGGGTGTCAGGCTTCGCTTGAAATCAATCATTGCGGCATGGACTCCGATCCTTTTAGAATTGGACATCCGGCTATTTCAGCTTCTGCCATCATCACTCCGGCGGAAATGGAACGTGCTAAGGCCGGTGGGCGAGAGCCTATTTCTACCATCGAAATGAGCCATGAAAAAATTAAAGAAACCGTTGATAAATATGCGATGGCCGCTTATCGTTGTCAGAAAGCCGGTATGAAAGTTTGTATGATTCACGGTGGACACGGGAATCTGATCTCTCAGTTTGCCAGCAAACTCTTTAATAAACGCACCGATGAATATGGCGGTTCCCTGGAAAACCGGGCCCGGTTCTGTATCGAAGTGTTGGATGCCGTGCGACAGAAAGTTGGGGAAAATTTTGTCATTGAATTTCGAATTTCAGCAGATGAAATTCATCCTGATGGCATGCATTTTGAAGAAACCCTTGAGTTTATTGAGTTGATTAAAGATAAAATTGATATTCTTCATGTTTCTGCGGGAATTCACGGTGATTTTGCGTACATGCGTTATTGGTGGCAAAACTCCATGATGGACCGGATGTATAATGTTCATTTTGCTGCGGATATCAAAAAATGCTTCCCAGATTTACTGATTGCTACCGTTGGTTCGATTATGAATATCAAAGATGCGGAAGCGATTATTGCCTCTGGAAAAGCAGACTTTGTCGCGATGTGTCGTCCGCTAATTGCTGATCCGGCGATGCCACGAAAATATGCCCTTGGTCAGGAAGAAGACCATCGACCATGTATACGTTGTCAGTATTGCGGTAAGAGATTGATTATGCCCCGAGTAATCGGCTGTGCGGTTAACCCACTCTGTGCTAATATTGATGAATTTCCCTATGGTAAAATTCCTAAAGCTGAGATAAAAAGGAAGGTTGGCGTAGTTGGTGGCGGTCCAGCCGGCATTCAGGCTTTATTGACTCTTTGTGAACGGGGGCACGAGGTTGTTCTTTACGAAAAAGAAGATCAACTGGGCGGGAATGTTATTACTGCGGCTTCGCCCAAATTTAAGATTGACATGCAGGATTATCGGGATTATCTGGTTCGTCAAGCTGAAAAATCATTGGGAACGATTCATTTGAATACTGAAGTAACGGCAGAAATGCTGGATGCTGAGCAATTTGATGCTCTGATTTTGGCAGTAGGAGCCGATCCTCTGATTCCAAATCTTCCCGGGGCCGATTTACCCCATGTTCATTGGGCACCTGATGGTGAAATGGGATGTGTTACTGTGGGAGAACAGATCGTGATCATTGGTGGTGGTGCGATTGGGATTGAATCGGCCATTGAACTGACTGAAAAAGGAAAGCAGGTAACGGTACTTGAAATGGCGCCAGATCTGTCTAACCTCTTTATGACCGCCAGTGGTACGATGCAGGACCTATTGGAAAAGATAGAAACGCTTAAGATTCCAGTAATCACCAGCGCAAAACTCAAGTCCATTGATGAGCAGACTGTTTACTACGACGATTTAACCACCGGAGCTGAGCATGCCCTGTCTGCGGACACGGTGTTACTGGCGGTTGGAATGGTTCCAAGACATCAGTTGGTTGATGAACTGCGTCAGAGTGCGCCGCCAACTGAAGTTTTTGTGGTTGGAGATGCGATTGAAGTTGGTAATATTGCCGAAGCTGTAAATAGTGCGTTTAAAATAGCGGTTCATCTATAAATTGGCGCTGTCTGTTCGAGAGCGTAAAAAACCTGAATCGCTTAGATACAGATGCGGTGTAAAAAACAAGTTTTTATAAGCATAGTCCAGATCGTAGTGATAGGCAAAATTAAGTTTGAGGTTTTCTTTTTTTGGAGATGCTCAATGAGAGGCACTGTGTTATCTTGTAGGAGGAACAATAATGAGTAAATTTATGGAAGTGGCAGCAAATCGGGATTATTCAAAGTCATGGCAGGCACCAGGGAGTTTCCCCTGGATTTTTCAACAGCCTAAACCACCCATTGAGAAACGAGTGATCGGTGTCAGGGAGAATTATATTCGCTGTGCCAAAGGTGAGCAGCCCTATTGGATGCCAGCTTATTTTTATGAATCCAATATTGTCTGGCCGGACGCGATGGAAGAGCACCCGGTGCCTGAGGTCGATGGCTATGATTGGTGGGGTGTCAATTGGATAATGGTTGATTCAGCTGGTGGAATGATTACCAAGCCAGATACCCGAGCCATTTCAGATTTTTCGCGTTGGAAGGAAGAACTGAACTGGCCGGATTTATCCCTGGTGGATTTTAGAACCGATGGGCAGAAGATCCAGAAAATGTTGGACCCGGAACGGCCCCATGTCTATGAATGTGTGGAAGGCATTTTTGAGCGGCTCCACGAAATGCTTCCCTTTGAAGAAAGCCTGATGGCTTTTTATGAAGAACCGGAGTTACTGGAAGAATTTTTTCAGAAAATGGCGGATTACAAGATTGAATCGACACAAAAGATCATTGATTATTATGGTAGAATCGATGGGGTTCTTTATCATGATGACTGGGGTACCCAGCGATCTGGTTTTTTTTCCAATGAGATGTTTCGGGAACAGATCATGCCAGCCACCAAACGATTTATGGACTATCTAAAGAAAAAGGTTGCCTTTATTGAACTCCATTCCTGCGGCAAGAATATTCAATATGTGCCGATGATGCTGGAAATGGGAATAGATATGTGGACTCCCCAGCTATTTATTAATGAACCGGATTATCTTCATTCCACCTATGGAAAAGTAATGACTTTTACCTTTCCGCTGATGATTGAGCCTCAATGGAAAGAAGATGAAATACGCAGAGCGGTTCGGGAATTTGTCGATCATTTTGGTGAAAATGGTCGGGTTATGTGCTGGATCATGACCGAAAATTTTAATCAGGATCAGGAAGACATTGCCAGAGATGAGCTGTATCGTTATTCGCTAACCTATTACAATCAGCGCTTTGGTCGAAATTAATAGCGAAAAAATAATTTTAAAACCTGACTTGACAGGCTAGCGTTCATTAGCTATAATAAAGCTAATGAACGCTAGCTTTAATTTTTGACAGGAAGTTTAAGGAGAAGTGATGACAAAACGCAATACCAGAGAAATAATATTAGAGGAAGCACTGAATCTGTTTTCGGTAAAAGGCTATCAAAGTGTGACGGTTAAAGAAATCGCCCAGGCAGTGGGAATTAAAGACAGTTCACTGTATAAGCATTTTGCCAGTAAGCAGGCCATTTATGACACCTTGCTTACGTGGATGAATGAAAAATTTGAAGAAACCGTAACCTTTTACCGGCTGCCTCAGGGTGAGTTAGAAAGTGTCGCCAGGGAATATGGCCGCAATGATCTGGTCTGGCTTAAAAAAGCCTGTGAGGCTGTTTTTCTTTTTTTTCTTAAAGATCCACAGGCATCAAAGTTTCGTAAAATGTTAACCATCGAGCAGTATAAAAACAGTGATGCAGCTAAGACATTATGCAGTTGGTTTTTTAATGACGCCATCCAGTTTCAAACTGATTTATTTACTGAGATGATCAGGCAGGGAACCTTTAAAGAAGGTCCGCCCCAGATTATGGCGTTGCAGTTTTATTCACCATTTTACACGCTTTTATGCCAATACGATAGTATGCCGGAAAAAGAAGACGAAGCAATGGCTCTGCTGATAGCACACATCGAACAATTTGCATCAATTTATCAAATAAGAAATGAGGAAAGCTGATGAATTTAAATAGTATGATGGATCAGGGAATCACCCAAATTATGAAAACCGCCGGTCGATTCTATCTGGGGAATAACAAAGGCCGCGCATTTTTGATGAGCGTTCTACCGGAGATGGCAAAAAGCACGGCCAGAAGAAAAAAACAGGAAAAAGAAGGCTTGCATGTGCCGCCATTTCTGATCGCCAGTATCGCTTCCCAATGTAATCTGCACTGTGCCGGATGTTATGCCAGGGCTGGCGGAGGCTGTGGCACAACGACTGGCAAAGCGGAGATGAAGGCCGGTCAATGGGGAAATATTTTTAACCAGGCGGGGCGCCTTGGGGTCGCTTTTATTCTGCTGGCTGGTGGAGAACCTTTTTTACGCCGGGATATTCTTACGCTGGCCGGGGAGTATCCAAACATCATCTTTCCGATCTTTACCAATGGTACCATGTTGGATCAGGAGACCATTGCATTTCTTGATCAACATCGCAATCTGATCCCCATTTTCAGTATCGAAGGCAATGCCGAAGAAACCGATTCCCGCCGCGGGGTGGGTACCTATGAGCAGATTGAAGCGGCCATGGCAGCCTTGAAAAAGCGCAAAATCCTGTTTGGGGTATCGATTACGGTGACTAAAGAAAACATGGGGCTGGTAACCAGAAAAAATTTTCTTGAAGCTTTGGAGGACAAAGGCTGCGGCGTCAGCCTGTATATTGAATATGTCCCGGCAGAAGAGGGAACCGAATATCTGGAATTGGGAGAAGCAGAGATTAAGCAATTACAGGAAATTTGTATACAATTGAAAAAAAGCTTTAGTAAGATGGTGATTCTATCATTCCCCGGCGACGAGGAGGAAATGGGCGGATGTCTGGCTTCGGGACGGGGATTTTTTCATATTAATCCCTATGGTGATGCCGAGCCCTGCCCCTTTTCACCCTATGCCATTCAAAACCTGACCAGTGATTCGGTGGAAGCTGTGCTTCGCTCCCAGTATTTTTTCGATCTCCGGGAGATTGCTAAAAGTGCCGGAAAACATGGCGGATGTACCTTGTTTGAGGTGAAAGATCAGGTTGAAGAATTGTTGGCATAAATCGTAAAGCGTTTATCAAAGTCTTCAAATAAGAACAGGTTAATGCGTTTAAAATAAACACATTAACCTGTTCTGGTCTCCGGCCGGAAGCGTCAATTAAAAAAAGCTACCGAATCAGGGTCAGATTAGTGATTGTTCTGGTACAGCCCATAGGTTCGGTTTACACCAATGGTAAAAATAATCCCATTCCCGGGTTTGCTCATTTCAGTAGCGTCCTGAATAGCGTTGACGACTGTTTCTGTTTTCGCAGTTTCCAGGATTAGCATTACTACTTCTTTTTCCGGTTCAATATCCATGGCAAAGAGTTTTGAATACTCATGAATTCCCGAGCCTCGGGCATTCATGATGGTTCCACCCTTAGCACCGGCTGCTTCTGCCGCACCGACAACCGTTTCAGCATTGCCGCGATCGACAATCACAAATATCGCTTCATACATTGTTTTATTGACTCCTTTTTCTTCATGCGTTTTATCATAGAAACAATTTCGAACGCCTAAAAAATTATTAAGCGCCGCCGTAAAGGCAATGCCATGATTGGCTTTGACGAATTTAAATTTCTGGCTAATCGCCTCGGCGGCTGATTCGATTTTTTCAGTTTGGGCGATCATTAGAACCACTTCCACCCGTTCATCACAGATATCAAAAAAATCGTTGAGCAAACAGTGCTGGGTGCCTTTTCCCAGAAAAATGGTTCCTCCAGAAATTCCATATCTTTTTCCCAAATGCAAAACTTTGGAACCAACGCCGAAATTGACAATGACAGCCAGCATTTCATAGCTTTTTTTTAGTGTGTTTTCAAGTGTGTTCATCTTCGAAAATGCCTCCTTTTACCGTTTTTATTTTGAAGATCAGGCCTAGAATCTCCAAGGCAATGATTGGCATCAGGGCCACCATGGCAATTAGTCCAAAACCGTCTATCAGTACATTCGCTCCTTCGATGGATGCGGCGGCACCTTGGGCAAAAGCAAGAATAAAGGTAGCCGTCATGGGGCCGGATGATACCCCGCCAGAGTCAAAAGACATCCCCACAAAAAGCTTCGGTACCAGATAGCTTAGAACAATGGCAAGAAGATAACCCGGCAACAGATAGTGCCAGAGTTTGATTTCCGGAATGACGATGCGCAACATCGACAAGCCTACAGCGAGAGATACCCCCAGGGATAAGGCAACCAGTACTACCCGTCGTTTTAGGTAGCCGCTGGTGACATCTTCAATTTGCTTGGTAAGGACATAAACCGCCGGTTCAGCCAGAATCACCACCAGTCCAAGCAGACCGCCAATGCCAACCAGGATGGCTTTATTATCAAAGTTAGCAATGGTATAACCGACCAGGGTTCCCACTTCCATAAACCCGGCGTTAACGCCAGTTAAAAAAAGAACCAGACCAATTAGGGTATAAATCAGGCCTTTGATGATTCGTTTAAGGGGCTTCTTTTTTAGTTTAAAGGCGAGCATCTGAAAAACAACAAAGACAATGACAATCGGCAAAAGGGCCAGGGCGACCTCGTAAAGCATGGTCGGCAGCTTTTGGATAAATGGCAGGAAAACAGCGGTTGAATCGGACAATTCACTGTCAAGGCTGCCGCCTATTTCTTTGGTCCCCTTTAACACACTCATTAGCATCACCGCAAGAATGGCACCGGTGGAGGCAATGCCAACCAGACCAAAGCTGTCATCCTCGGAGGCGCGTCCCCTTTTTAATGAAGAAATCCCCATCGATAGAGCCAGAATAAAGGGAACGGTCATCGCCCCAGTGGTGGCTCCAGAGGCGTCAAATGAAATGGCCAGAAATGCTTCGTTGGTAAAAAGAGAAACAATTAGAATCAGCCCATATAGGATGGTCAACAGAATACTTAAAGATTTGTTATAAATAATTCTTAAAAAACCAACGGTTAACAGTAAGGCGATTCCAACGGACACATAGATAATGATTTCAGTTTTAGTAATAACATTGGCAGAAACAAGGGCTACCTGACCAGCTAGAATATGGAGGTCGGGTTCGGCAACGGAGATAAAAAAACCAAGCAGTAAGCCTGAAACAATGACAATCCAGACCTTATTGCTTTTGGTAATGTGCGTTCCCATCAAATTTCCGATTGGTGCAATACCCAGATCCACGCCGAAGAGAAAGATCGTCAGACCAACGACAATAAAGAGTGCACCCAGCAGAAAGCGCAACATAATCGGGACTTCAATGGAAACGAGAGTAAAACTTAGAATAACGACAATTAGCGTGATCGGCAAGACTGAAACCAGAACCTCTCTGAATTTCTCGAAAAGAATGCTAATAATAACCAACTCCTTTCTAAACTTTTATTGTGGTGGAGGAAATTACGAGAATCAACAAGCAGAACGATCTTACCGGGCAACTAGTGGATTATAAAAATTTATGAGGTAACGAATAATTATGGTATCATTATACCAAAGAAGATAAATAAGGACAACCGTAGTCCTAAATTTGGCTAATGGCGTATTTTAGTTTAATTAAGACAATTATAAAAAACAGAGACAACCTTGATTGAAGAGGTGTCTCTGTTTTAGGGAAGAATATTTTGCCGGTTTTTCTAAAATCGTTAGAAATAGTGTAATAGAGGTCGGCTTATTGATGCGAGATAGATTATTCTAACTTAAAATAGTTGATACGTCTTTAGCAACTTTTCAAGGTCAGTTCCCTGAATTCGTCTGAATACTTCAAACAAAGCCAGTTTCTCCTGATCACCCAGATCGAGATCAGTTATTTTCTTGCCATCACGAAGCTTGACGGTTGAGGTCAGGAGATCGCGGATATCGTAAGTACTTCCCCATACTTCCGGTACGCCACGATCAATATCAAGAAGTGTGTAGACGGCTTCCATGGCGGTGCGGATTGAGTATTCCGTCGTGAAAATGGTGTCGCGTCTTGTTTCTGCAAACTGACCCAAGAAGGCAAAGTTCACCGCATTTTCAGGAACGACTAAAGGCCGGTCTCCAGCTTCACGAGGCATAAAAAAGGCGGTGATATAAGGCATCATGCAAGGGATGGTGTTAGCACTATTTTGAGCAAGTGAAGGAATTTCGCTTTCCGGCACACCAAGATGATACAGCCATTCCATACATATCTCGATGCCGGTACATTCGCGCATGGTCTTTTTTACATAGTTGCCGGGTTTATCACTGAACAGGCCATAAATCCAGCCGACGAGTTGACCTTCCGGTTGGGAGCGAAACTGCGGTTGACGATTGAAGGTCCAGCTCAACAACCAGTTAGAATCCCTGGCGGTTACAATACCTCCGGTAACCGTTTTCCCGGAGAAAGGATCGCGCTGACAGATTTTTTGAATATAAGGTGGAATTTTATCGTCAAGAGTGGTGACGGTAGCACTCATCCAGTTGGTTTGTTCGGGATCATAGCAAAATTTATCGGGATTTCCGAAGGATGGATCTTGAGCAGCGATTTTGCGCCACATATCCCATCCACCACCTTCTTTGATTTCTTTATTGTAAGGGGCGGGTTCATTTTGGTTGCCCAGCGTCGAATTTTCCACACAGCCGCCATTGGTAATGAAAATGAGATCATTCTCGGTTAGATCAATGCATGATTTTTTTCCATCCTGAAAGACAACAATTTGTGTGGCCTTTTTTTGGTTCATGTTAATATCAAATTCGACATTGACAACTTTGGTATTGTAATGAAATTGGACACCAAAAGACTCTAAGTAGTTGATCATTGGCAGAATCATCGATTCGTACTGATTGTATTTGGTAAAGCGCAGAGCGGTGAAGTCGGGAAGACCGCCGATATGGTGAACAAATCGTTTAATATAAAGTTTCATCTCTAATGCCGAATGCCAGTTTTCAAAGGCAAACATGGTTCGCCAGTATAGCCAAAAGTTGGAGTCAAGGACTTCATTACTGAAACATTCGTCGATACGCTTATTGTAGAGCTGTTCATCTGGGGTGAAGAAAAGATGCATAATTTCCATCGCACCTTGATCCGAAAGACCGAATTTTTTATCGGTGTGGGCATCTTCGCCACAATTGACAGTCGCTCGCATCAGTGAAAAATTTGGATCGGCTTTGTTGAGCCAATAATACTCATCAAGAACACTGATACCTGCGGTTTCGATTGAGGGAATTGATCGAAACAGATCCCACATACATTCAAAGTGGTTATCCATTTCACGTCCCCCCCGCATCACATAACCAAGACCTTCATAGAGAAATCCATCACAGGCTCCGCCTGGAATCGGATCTTTTTCGAGAATGTGGATATGTTTACCTTGCATTTGACCGTCACGAATCAGGAAACAGGCCGATGCCAGAGCACCAAGTCCAGAACCGACAATATAGGCTGATTTTTGGTCAACGCCGTCCGGTTTCAGTGGATGTGCAAAAGCTTCATAATTTCCGCTGGAATAATACATAGTAATAACCTCCGTTTATTGTTCAAATTTGTTTATGGGTTCATTGTAGTAAAGATCGTCATAATTTGATATAAACAAAAAGAGTGATTTGATAAAACTCTGATCAAAGCACTCTTTTTGTAATAGGTTGTTCATAGTATAGACCTGGGAGGTCGATCGGTGCGGAATTGGTTAAGGGCGGTGGCAACTTGTCCTTGTAGCAGTGTAGCAAGGCGATCGATTAGGATTTTAGGATCTTCCTGCATGGCACCACGGATCCATTCAAGCATTAAGCCGACAAAGGCGTACTTATAAAAATCGGCGATGAATTTTTTATCCGCTTCACGGATGGTTATGCCGATCGCTTGTTCTTCAACAACATCAATCATCAGTTTGTAGGTTAATTTATAAAGATATATTTCAACTTGCTCACGACTGACGGAATGATAGACATTCATAATAAAGGGCTTGTTGTCGAGCACGACTTCAAAGATTTGTAGAAATCCCTGTTGCCAGGTATCGTAGGTTTTTTTACCATTGAGAGCCTTTGAAGCATCTTCGACACAGGACCATTCCACGAGGTCATAGATATCTTTAAAATGATAGTAAAAGGTCATTCGACTAATTCCACAGTCCGAGGCAATATCGTTAATTGTAATTTTATCCAAGGGCTTTTTTAAAAGCAGATTTTTTAGCGAAATTTCCAGCGCTTTTTTGGTGGTTTGTGACATTTTTACCTCCCCCAAATGTATTGATTGATCTTTTATTGAAGTATATCATATTTTTTGCGAGCGAATGCTTAACAACTCTTTGACATCATCAGGATATGATATTATGTAGTTGAATTCAGCAAAGCAATCAATGAACATTCAGTGAAGAAATTACACGCTCAATAGGATTGCTTCGATGACTATGCAGCACTAACATTTTTAAAAGACTGCCAGAATTTAAAAGAGTGGATTACATTAAAATATGACAAGCATAAATTAATCAAAGCAGCCATCGGGATGACTTGTCAAGTGGATCAGATTATGATAGTATGAATAACTCGTACCACGAGAAAAACCAATTATGAATGGAGAACAATACATGGAACAATTGCCGAATTGCCCTAAATGTAATTCAGAATATACCTATGAAGATCGAGAACTGTTGATCTGTCCAGAGTGTGCCCATGAGTGGACCATAGATGCAACAGACGAAAACAGTGACGATGAAAAGAGTATCAAAGATTCAAACGGAAACGTCTTAAGTAGTGGTGATACGATTATCTTAATCAAAGACCTTAAAGTAAAAGGCAGTTCCCAGGATCTCAAAAAAGGCACCAAGGTAAAAAATATCCGTCTGGTTGACGGCGATCATAACATCGATTGTAAAATTGACGGTTTTGGAGCCATGTCTCTAAAATCAGAGTTTGTTAAAAAGGCATAATCATTAGCACTAAAATGGTACAGACTCGCCTAGGAAAAAACTAAAAAAGCAAAGTGAAACAAACAAAAGCCCACTGATTTTTACTGGCAGAAAATCAGTGGGCTATTTTTTTGAATTGACGAAATCAAATATTTAAATCTTCATAAGGTAGTTATAGGCCGATTTAAAAAATAAAAGATTTTAACTTGGACTAAAGATCAGATAGTAGTATAGTAATAGTAGACAAATAATTCAATACAAATTAATTAGACTAAACAGTTTATCGCAAATTGTTTAAATTTATAATTAGGGAGAAAAAAGATGTTGTATCGAAAATTCGGAAAAACAAATGAAGAGGTTTCAGTTTTAGGGTTTGGTTGTATGCGGTTGCCGGTTATCGACGGGGTTCAATCCAATATCGATGATGAAAAAGCCATCAAGATGTTAAGGTATGCCATTGATCATGGTGTGAACTATATCGATACGGCCTATCCTTATCATGGCACTGGTTTTGACAAAGGTGGAGAGAGCGAGCTTTTTGTGGCCCGGGCCTTAAAAGATGGTTATCGTGAACGGGTTAACATCGCGACCAAGCTGCCGTCATGGTTAATTCAGTCACGAGCCGATATGGACCGATTATTGGATGAACAGTTAAAACGGCTGGAAACGGATACAATCGATTTTTACCTGCTGCATGGACTCAACAGAGGTTTTTGGCAAAACCTGAAAAATCTGGGAGCCCTTGAATTTCTTGATCAGGCGATCAAAGACGGAAAAATCAAATACGCCGGTTTTTCGTTTCATGATGATGTTGATTTATTTGTCGAAATTGTCGATGCTTATGATTGGTCTTTTTGTCAAATCCAATATAATTATCTGGACGAAAACTATCAGGCCGGTAAGAAAGGCCTGGAATATGCGGCCAGCAAAGGAATGGGAATCACCATTATGGAACCCGTCAGAGGCGGCGCTCTGGTTGATAAATTACCCCAGGAAGTTTTAGCCGCCTGGAACGAAGCGCCAATCAAAAGAACTCCGGCTCAATGGGCGCTGCGGTGGGTCATGAATCATCCTGAAGTTTCCGTGGTCCTCAGTGGTATGACGACGATGGAGCAGGTGATCGATAATATCAATACTGCCAATGCAGGTGCAGCCAATTCACTAACCAATCAAGAACTGGCGTTAGTGGATTTTGCCAAGAAAACAATAACAGAAAAAATGAAGGTCAACTGTACAAATTGCCGGTATTGTATGCCATGTCCATCCGGAGTTGATATTCCGGGACATTTTTCGCTTTATAACAATGCCTATCTCTTTGATACCCTAGAAAAAGCTAAATCTCTCTATAGCACAATGTTTCCTCAAGATGCCAAAGCCTCTCATTGCGTTGAGTGTGGAAAGTGTGAAGAACATTGTCCTCAGAATATTGCCATTATCGAGGAATTAAAAAATGTCAGAGTCGTTTTAGAATCAAATTGATGCTTTAAATCTCCGCGCCTTAAATGGTCGGGGGTTTTAAAAGTGAATCATTACTATTGACTTGAAGCTGACTCCAAGAGCTAATGGATAAGATAATCTCAAAGATAAAATAAACAAATTGTATATAAATCCCGGGCTTCTTGTGTTAGGATGAGCTTAATCAGACAAAATAAAATAATAAGTGATAAAAAAAGTGCGTTTTAAGGGAGATGCTATGCAGTATCAATACATTTCATACATATGGCCGTTGATAGCCTCTGCACTTACGACGCTGTTTCTTGGGATATATGCATTTGCAAAGAGGCGTAATGCAAAAGGTGCAATCAGCTTTATTTTGTGTATGGTAGTTGTTACGTTATGGTCTTCTGCCAATGCCCTTGAGATGTCAGCGGTGGATTTTACCACCAAGCTTTTTTGGGCCAACGTGCAATACATTGCCTATTGCTACGCTCCCGTGGTTTTGGTGGCATTATGTATGGAACTGACTGGTGGTGATCAATGGATACGCAACAGGAAGATTTTATGGTTAGTGATTATTCCGACAATAATAATCATTCTTGTATGGACGGATAGTATTCATGGATTAATAAGATACGACCTACATCTGAACTACAATGGCTCATTTCCGGTTATAGAAAAAAAATATGGTCCCGCTTTTTTTGTTCATGCAGGCTATTCGCAGTTGCTTAATATCTACGCAGGTGTGCTTTTGATCAGAGGCGTTTTTTTTAAGAATACCGTTTATCGGAAACAAGCATTGTCGGTACTCATCGGGTTAAGTATGATTATAATCGTGAATATAATGTATATTACTGGTTTAAGTCTGGTGCGAGGGATTGATATTACACCACTTGTCTTTGGCCCGGCGGGGTTAATCGTTGCCTGGGGGATATTCCGTTACAAGTTGTTGGATGTTGTACCCGTAGCCCGTGCCATGGTCATTGAGACAATGGATGCGGGAATCATGGTGTTGGATTTGCAGGATCGGATATTAGATATCAATCCGTCTTTTGAAAAAATATTAGGGTACCCTACTTCAAGAATAATTACAATGAGGGTATCGGAAGCCTGCAGTAAAATTCCGGTACTTGTTAATGCCTGTATGGTCAGTGGAAGTTCTCAAAGTGAGTTTTCAATAAACACAAATGGATTTTTGCAGATTTTTGAGCTGCGGATTTCCCTCCTTATTGATAGGAAGGGTATCATGATTGGCAGACTTGCCATTGTCAATGAGATCACTCAAAAAAAGCAGGAGCAGAAGCTATATTTGAAACAGCATTGGGAACTCGTCGTTGCCGAAGAGAGGGAACGACTTGTCCGGGATTTGCATGACAATTTGGCGCAGGTACTGGGTTTTATTAATCTTCAGGCGCAGGGAATCAGGCAGGAGTTAGCGAATGCAGACGTGGAAATTGTTTCGATTAAGCTTGAAAAACTTGTCGAAGTGACGCAGTCTGCGCATAATGAAATAAGGGAATATATTCGAAATGTCAGATGTCAAGAGTCGGTGGAAAAAGGTTTTATCAATGAATTGGAAAGAACCGTTGTAAGCTTTGAAGAGCAGTTTGGAATAAAAGCAAAACTGGATTTGCCCGAAGAATTTGTATGGATAGAAATAAAACCGAATACACGGGCCAATATCTTAAATATTATCAAAGAGGCACTGAGCAATATCGGGAAACATGCAGAAGCAAGCCTTGTCACCATCGTGTTTTCAGTTACATCGGAGCAGTTGTGTGTGGTGATAAATGATGATGGCAAGGGTTTTGATGTCAAGCAGAGTATAAACGATGCCAAAAACAAGTTTGGTCTAAATATTATGCGGGAGCGTTCTGAGGAAATCGGTGCTGTCATTGAAATAACTTCAGTAATTGGTGAAGGCAGCAAGGTTGTGTTGTACGTGCAATGGAGAGAAGGAGCGATTAAGGGATGAACATGAAAGTGATGCTGGTTGATGACCATCCGTTGTTTATGGAAGGCCTACAATATCTTCTTGGAACGTATGGGATTAATGTGATCGGGACCGCTAAAAACGGGATCGAGGCGTTGGAAAAAGCTTGCTGTTTGAAGCCAGACATCATCTTAATGGATATTAAAATGCCTGGATGCAGCGGTTTGGATGCGTTAAAGCTGATTAAGGTTAAAATGCCCGAGGTTAAGATTGTAATATTGACTACTTCTGAGGAGGATAATGATTTGTTTGATGCAATGAAATTTGGAGCGTCAGGTTACCTTTTGAAAAATATGAATGCTCGGGAGCTTGTCGACATGCTATCGGCCCTTAAAAAAAATGAGGTGCCGCTTTCTTTAGGCCTGACCAAAAGACTTCTGGAAGAGTTCAAAAACAAAGAAAAACCGAGTGATCAAAACCTAGCGCTGGATGGCCATGATGGACAGTTAAGTAAACGACAATTAGAAGTCTTGGAAATGATCGCAAAAGGTATAACCTATAAAGAAGTGGGGGAAACCTTAGGGCTTACCGAACGTACCGTAAAGTATCATATGAGTAGAATTCTTGAGTTGCTGCATTTTGAAAATAGGGCTCAGGTTATTGCGTACGCGGCGCGGATGGGTATTATCGAAAATTAGAAACAAAAAATAGCAGTTGAATCTTATGATCACTGTCGTAAAGTACAGTCATGTGAAAAATGACTGTACTTTATTTTATTTGAGACTGAACCTGAGTACATTGTCAGGAACGGGGAAACGAGATACAATGAAAACATCCCAAAAAAGAAAGGTGCGAAGCTATGATCTTGTTGGACGAAGAAATTTATATCCTATCTTACGAGAAGGATGCAGCGAAGAAGCTTGTTTATGCACCGAAGCGAGGGTGCGTAGAACTGATCGATCAGCAACTGGCTGACTGTTTAAATAACAGAACGATTACAGCGGAAAGTTCTTTGGTAAAAGAGTTGATAAAAGCAATTCAAAAAACACCTCAGAAAGATCTGAATGTGATGAAAAATGGCTTTCCTGAACTAAATATTGATCTGTCAAACGGCTGCAATATGCGATGTATCTACTGTTATGCCGGCCGCGGAGAAGGTCGGATAAAGTATCAAAGAAAAGAAGATATCGACTTAATTTTAGACACTTATTTTCGCTATTTAGACAATCTGCCTGACCATCAAGAAAATGCGACTTGTTCAATTATCTTTACCAATGATGCAGAACCGACATTTGTACCGGATCTGCTAAAATACACCGTCATGACTGCCCTTGAAAAGGCTAAACGGTTTGACATCAAACCGATTTTTTTACTGCCTACAAATGGTGCCTTTGATGAAGAACTGCGGGCGTTTATTATTAAATATTTTAATGTCGTATCGTGTTCATTTGAGGGGCTACCAGAGGTTCAGAATCAGCATCGTCCTCTTATTAATAATAAACCATCCTTTGATCGGGTCTATGATAATATTAAAGCACTGTATCAAAGCGGCATAAAACTAATTTTCAGTGTTGTTGTTACACGTTATAATATCGATTATTTGAAAGAAACGATCAATTTCTTTGATAAAAACTTTCCTGGAAGTGTCGTTTCTTTTGGACAAATTAATCTGAGTGGCCGGGCATTAGCGGATAAAAAGGCGCTGGGGGTAGATCAACAGCACTTTGATGAACGGTTTATGGCAGCATTGAAGTATGGAAAATTAACCTCCATCAAGGTTCAGGGAAAGCATGGTCATCCGAACTTGATTCCCAGGTCACATTATTGTTCATCTACGGCAAAACCTAACTGGAGTGTTAGTGTGGCCGGTGATATGTATGCGTGTATGGAAGAAAAAAGCGAGGCCATGAAAATTGGGTGCTTTGATTTCGAACAGCGAGAATTAAATTTTGATCAGGAACGCATAAAAATGCTTGGTCAAAAAACGGTGGATTGCAATGAGAAGTGTTGCGATTGTTTTGCCAAATACCTTTGTGCAGGAGGTTGTGTAAGCAAAAACGAAAATCAACTGGCACTGTGTACGGGTATCAGGGAAAGATGCGTTCATTTTGTCAATCATGCTTATGAAGAGAAAAAGATGAGGGTAGCAGCCCGACGTCTTTTCAATATCACAGAAGATAAAGAAAGGAGGTGATAAAATGTCGCAAGCATTAATAAATTTAGTTGAAAAAGTTAAAACAGACGAAAGTCTCGAAAAACAGTTTAAAGCATGCCAAAGCAAGGAAGATCAAGTTGCCCTTGCCAAGAAAATAGGATTTGAAATTTCAGTTAGTGAACTGGAAGAAGCAGAAAAAGTATCGGATGATCAGCTTGATCAAGTAGCCGGTGGTGGTTGTACCCTCTATGTCACATGTGTTTTCTAAATTTTTTTTAAGCAATAAGCACACTTTTGTGTGCTTATTGCATTTTGTTTAAAAAGAGGTGAAATATGAAATCTTTATTGAAACTGGGATTGGTATACACCTATAAGTGTAATGCCAGTTGTGCCAGCTGCTGTTTTGAATGCCATCCAAACCTGACCGAAAAAATGGAATTAAAAGATGCGCTCGATTATATCCATCAGGCAGCGGCGAGTTCGACTTTCGACGAAATTGGTATTTCTGGTGGAGAAGCCTTACTTTATGAAGATGAAGTTTTGAAAATTCTGGACTATGCCAGCGGATTAGGGTTAAAGACGTCGTTAACAACCAATGGTTTCTGGGGCAACACCCAGGAAAATGCCTTATATAAGTTGGAATTGTTGAAAGAGAAGGGCCTGACGAACCTGGTTGTCAGTACCGATGAATTTCATCAATCATTTATAGACTACGATTATATCGAAAACATCTTGATTGCCAATGAGATCGTTGGAATTCCCCTAAAAATATATAATCTGGTGATCAGAACTTCGTCGGAACATCCTCTGGCAACTAAATATAAGCAGTGTGACTGGATAAAGGGCGCATGTGTGCCAGCGGGAAGAGCCAAGCATCAAATTCCTTCTGGTAATTATATCTATGGAGATTATGGCGGTAGATGTACTTATGCGGACAAATTAACCATTATGCCGGATAACTTCGTCTATCCATGTTGCAGTCCGGGGATCCGGTTAAAATCGATGCAGCTGGGATCGGTTTCCGAACTTTCAATCGCTCAATTGGTACAGGCTAAAGAAAACGCAGCATTATTAAATATCATCATAAGGAGAGGTCCCAAATGGCTAAAGGAAGCCGGAGAAGCGCGAGGCTGCTTTCTTCAGAATAGGCAGGATGAATATGTTTCGATTTGTCATTTATGCATGGAAATTTTCGAGGATGAGGTTTTTCTTCAACAGATGGAACCTTTTATAAAAGAAATTCTGGCCGAGATTGATTATGAAAAGCATTTAAAACGGGAGCCTGTTTTTCGAGATAAAACCTAGGGGAGTATCAGCATGGATAGTAATTTTTTTAGAAAAGAAACAACCACAGCGGTTACTTCTCCAGATGAACTGGATCAAGCCATTCGGATAATCGATCGTAAAACACATATGTTTGTTTTGGGAATGGTCATATTTATGGGAACTTGTTTATTATGGGCCTTCTATGGTTTGGTACCGGTGACCCTGCGTGGAAGTGGAATCATTATGCCTGAAGGGGGAGTGCAATATGTCATTACACGACAGGAAGGAATTATCAGGACGATCTTGATTAAGCAGGGGCAGTATATCCGGGAAGGTGAGGTTATCGGCAGCATGGAAGTAGAAGATCTGAACGGAAGTCTGAAGCTGGTCGATATTACGGCCGCGATAAATGGTCGGGTATCGGAAATCAGATCGTTGGTCGGCGATTTTGTCAACAATGAAGAAAAGATAATCAGCATTGTAGCGACCTCCGAAGAACAGGACAGTCTCGAAGCGATTGTATTTGTGTCGGTTAAACATGGCAAAAATCTAAGAAAGGGCATGGCGGTTCATGTACAGCCGACCAATGTCAATAAAGAGGAGTATGGATTCATCAAGGGAATTGTACAGCAGGTTTCCGAGTATCCGGTTAGCGACAAAAGATTAGCGTTGCTACTGGGATCAGAGTCCCTTGTATCCTCTTTTTCGGACGGGCAGGTGGTGCTTGAGGTTGAAGTAGATCTTGTTTCAAATGATACGACCGATAGTGGCTATCAATGGTCAACACTTAATGGTCCGCCCTTCAATATTTATGAAGGGACTCTATGTGATGCAGATTTTATTGTGGATAATATAAAACCGATTAATCTGGTGATGGACGGGAGGTGAATTTGATGCCTAAAAATGTCAAAAAAGTATCGAACATCATGCAAATAGAGGCGGTTGAATGTGGAGCTGCCGCGCTGACAATGATACTGAGTTATTTTAAAAAATATGTCACTCTGGAAGAAGTCCGCGAAAAATGCGGCATCACGCGAGACGGGAGTAAGGCCAGCAATATTTTGAAGGCGGCCAGAACCTACGGACTTGAGGCTCAGGGATATCGGCTGGATACAAAGGCGCTGCTCAAGCATGAAATGCCCGTGATTATTCACTGGAATATGAATCACTATCTCGTTTTGGAAGGGTTTCATAAAGGAAAATATTATTTAAATGATCCCGCCGGAGGAAGGCGAACGGTTGACGATGAGGTCTTTGACAAATCTTTTACGGGGATAGCAATTGAATTTAAAAAAAGCAAAGAATTTAAGCCTTCTGGTAAAAAGCAGATGATTCTTGAAGCGTTTCGAAAACAGTTAAAGATGTATCGATATGAGATCGTCTATATAAGCGTTATCGGTTTAATGATGACCCTGCCGACATTGTTTATCGCCTGGTTGGCTAAAATATTTCTCGATGAAGTATGGATGAACGGACGTGTCCATTGGTTACCCGGGTTACTGTTAGGTTTATTAATGGTTGCTGTGCTAAAGGCTATTACTGGTTATCTTTACCGAGGCTTGAGTTACCGTCTGATGGAAAAGATTAGAATCAGCGAAACAAGCCGATTATTATGGCGAACGATTCACCTTCCTGCTCGATTCTTTATGCAGCGTTACGCCGGTGAAATAAGCTCGCGCGTTAAGAATGTTGACAATATCGTGTCATTTATCGCGATTGATATGGTCAATGCCTTTGCTGCCTTGTTGGCGATGTTGATATTTATGATAGTGCTGTTTAACTATAGTCTGTGGCTTTCACTTTTGATTTTGTTACTGTTTATGATTAATCTAATTTTTCTGGCGGTTAATACAAAAGTTCAGGAAAGTCTAAATAACCGCATCAGTATGTCGAACATGAAACTTATGGGCGCATCAATTTCGGACATTCAACTCATTGAAACAATTAAGACAACCAGCTCGGAGCAAGCGTTCTTTGAAAAGTGGGCGGGGTATCAGAGTAAGCTGATCAATGAAAAACAAGAAGCAAGCGCAAAAATCCAAGGATTAATGAACCTTCCGCAGCTTACGTCAATTATTGCAACAGCAGCGGTTCTTTTTGCAGGTGGTTATTTAATCATCCAGGGAGAATTATCGGTAGGTGCTTTGGTTGCTTTCCAAAGTATTATGGCAAGCTTTTTTGAATCCAGTGTTATTTTGAACCAAACCGGGATGAAACTTCCTCAAGTGATTGCTGATGTTAAGCGGATCGAGGATATTCATCGATACCCTGATAGTCGGAACGCAAAAAAATCGGTGCAACGAGGCGGGGATGATGACACGATCGGATATGATGGAAATATTAGAATAGAAAATCTGACATTCGGGTTTAGTGAATTTGAAGAACCGTTGATTGATGGCTTTTCACTGGATCTTAAAGCGGGTCAACGGGCGGCACTAGTAGGGCGTTCAGGTAGTGGAAAATCAACAATTGCCAAGCTTGTTACGGGAATATATGAGCCCTGGTCAGGTGAAATATTTTTGGATAATAAACCAGTGAGAGATCTACCGGTGAGCGTAGTCAACAAGTCAGTAGCCATGGTGGATCAGGAAATCATTTTGTTTGAAGGAACCATCAGTGAAAATATTTCTTTATGGCAGCAGGATTTATGCGAGGCAAAGCTGATCGAAGCTGCGAAAAATGCCTGTATCCATGATGATATTGTCCTTCGACAAGGCGAATATCAATACCAAATGCTAGAAGATGGACAGGATTTCAGTGGTGGACAGCGACAACGCATAGAAATTGCCAGAGCGTTTCTGCAAGATCCTTGTGTGATGGTTTTGGATGAAGCAACCAGCGCCCTTGATCCGGCAACAGAGTTGAAAATTGATCAAAATCTGCGCAGGCAGGGATATACCTGTATTATTGTGGCACATCGTCTGAGTACAATCCGGGATTGTGACGAAATAATCGTTTTGGATCAAGGGAAGATCGTGCAAAGAGGCAATCATGACAGCCTGTTTAAGCAGGAAGGGCTTTATACAGAATTGATAAAAACCATGTAGGGGGCCATATGGAGAGGATGATTTTAAAAGAAAAAATGGAGTACCAGGTTATTTCGGGGACCATTCGTGTTTTTCTGGTAAAACAGCCGGAAGCCTCAGGATTGGAGCATAAACGCCATTATTTATTCAGTTCTTCGGCAGGAACGATCCTTTACGGAGGAACGGCAGAGGTAGAAGATGGCAGCTATCAATTAATCGCTATCGGAAACAATGTCGCTAAGGTTGAGGAAAAAGAACTGAAAAAGATCCATACACAGACCCACTGTTATTTACAGGAAAAAGCAAATAAAATTGAAATAGAAAGTTATCAAAAAAAAATACAACGCATTGATGAGAAACTTAATAGAACCGCGTTGCTTAATAAGGCGGTTAATGTTTTGATAGATAACGTGCATAAGGAAGTTTATCAACAATCGGGAAGTATCTATTTTAAGGCCTGTCAGGTGGCTGCTAATGCTTTGGAATTGGAGATAGAAGAACCTCAGCAGTTTGAGGAAAAGCAGCAACAACCGGATGCTTTGATGAGAACATATTTTCAAAAGACAAACATGAGATATCGGAGGATCAAGCTGGAGGGGAAGTGGTGGAAAAATTTAGAGGGCGTTATTATCGCCTTTAAATCGAATCAAGAGCCGCTTGTGCTCATCGCTGGAAGTAAAAAGCATTGTGAAATGACGGACTTACGATTATCAACGACGGTACTGGTAAATGAGGAAATTGCGAAAAATTTGAGAAAAGATGCGTTTTTAGTATACAGACCTTTGCCAGAAAGAAAAATAAGTGGCAGAGACCTGCTAAAATTTGGATTAAGAAAGATCAGTAAAAAGGATATCATACTACTTATATTCAGCTTGATCGGGATTGGAATACTGGGGATGGCGGTACCGCTGCTGACTGGACTGACGGTTAGTTGGATTATTCCGCAGGGAAACATCAGCCTTCTTACCCAAATTGGCATTATTCTGGCAGCAACGGCGGTATCTTCCTTTTTTTTCAATCTAACAAGAGGATATATCATGCTTAGGATTGAAGGAAAACTTGATGTTGACTTGCAAACGGCGATCTGGGATCGGCTACTGAATTTACCATTGGGCTTTTTTAAAGGTTTTACGTCGGCAGAATTAGCATCCAGAGCATTAGGCATTACAATGATCAGAGATATCATTTCTGGCCCGGTAATGATAATTTTATTAACGAGTATCTATTCTTTGTTCTGTTGGTTAGTGCTTTTTTATTATAAGGTTTCTTTAGCGGCTGTCACTAGTTTGATGATTGGAGCATATCTTCTGATAAACGGCTACTTTGCAAAGCAGCAAATAATATATGAGAGTCGGATTAATCAATTGACCAATAAGCTGGCCGGTTTGTCTTTCCAACTGGTTAAGGGGGCTGTTAAAATACAGAAATCGGGAGCGGAGGAGAGAGCATACTTCAGATGGACAAAGACGCAGTCAGAGAAACATAAGGCTGTGAAAAAAAAGGGCATGATCACTTCCAAGATGGAAGCATTCAATGGATTTTACCTTCCGGTTTCAATTGCGATTATTTATTGGTTGATTACAACACAAGCTGCTTTTTCGCTGCCAGTTGGACATTTTGTTGGCTTCAATTCTGCCTATATGATCTTTATGACCTCGATGTTCGGCATCTTTAGTTCGCTACAGGGGATCTCTCAGGTGTTACCCTTATATGATCGGGGCAAGATCATATTGCAGACTGAACCAGAGAGTAAGGAAAACAAGCAGATCATTGAGGCCCCGACAGGCAAAATAGAGGTTCAGCATGTCCGGTTCCGATACGGAGAAACAAGTGCCGAAGTATTGAAGGATATATCACTTGAAATCAAACCGGGTGAATATATCGGTATCGTTGGTACTTCCGGCAGCGGTAAATCGACACTGTTTAAGCTATTGTTAGGTTTTGAAACAGGTTTTGAAGGTAAGATCACCTACGATGATCAGGATATTAAGAATATTGATCTGCGAGAACTGCGAAAAAAGATTGGCGTCGTCCTGCAAACCGGTAAGTTGATGTCAGACAGCATTTACCACAATATTGTGGGCACAAATTTGCATCTTAATATGGAGGCGGCTTGGCAGGCGGCCAGCATTGCTGGTATTGATGAAGATATCAAAGCGATGCCAATGGGTATGTACACGATGGTTATGGAAGGAGCTGGAACCATATCGGGTGGTCAGAAACAGCGGATTTTAATTGCCAGAGCGGTGGCCAGCAA
Source organism: Acetobacterium carbinolicum (assembly GCF_047456275.1). Lineage (GTDB taxonomy): Bacteria > Bacillota > Clostridia > Eubacteriales > Eubacteriaceae > Acetobacterium > Acetobacterium carbinolicum. The sequence continues at coordinate 3,800,530 of NZ_CP173357.1, read as the reverse complement.
ACCCGGGATATTATTTTTCGATGAGGCTACCAGTGCTTTGGATAACATCACCCAGACTAAAATAAAGCAAAGCTTAGATTGTTTTTTTGCTACGCGAATAGTAATTGCCCATCGGTTAAGTACAGTAAAAAATTGTGATCGAATTATTGTTCTGGATCAAGGCGAAATCAAAGAGGTGGGAAATTATGAGATGCTGATGAAAAAAAGAGGCATTTTTTATGATTTGGCTAAAAGACAGCTGGTATGATTGAACAAAATAACAGAATGAGGGTGTTGCTGTATGGCGAAATTTAGATCAAAAGAGAAGTGGATTCCAGGCGCTTTAAAAATAAATTCTTAAAGGGATTGACAAGAACAGAAACTCTTGCTAATATGTTAGCAAAAGCTAACACAAAACTAACATAGAGTAAAGAGAGAACCGATGATTTGATTAGATCGATGTTCGCTGATATCAAAATTGGAGGTAAGCATGACCCTGAATTGGAAAAAAACCCTTAAACAGATCACCAATAATGTCTGTTAAATTGGAAATGATTTAGCAAAAATTATTCAGATCAGGAGAATTTATGATGAAAAAAGTATCAATTGTTTATTGGAGTGGAACCGGAAATACTCAGGAAATGGCCGAAGCAGTTGCCGCTGGAGCAGAGGCTGGTGGTGCTGAAGTAAAGGTACTTAGTGTGGATAAGGCCAATATTGAAGAACTGTTAAGCAGTGATGCCATTGCTTTGGGTTGCCCTTCCATGGGTGCCGAAGAACTGGAAGATCAGGAAATGGAGCCTTTCGTCGCTGAACTTGAAAAAGAAAGTCTAACCGGAAAACCTTTGGCCTTATTTGGATCCTACGATTGGGGCGATGGCCAATGGATGGATGAATGGGAAGAAAGAATGAAGAAAACTGGGGTCAATCTAGTCGATGATGGCTTAAAAATCAATGATGCCCCCGACGATGCTGGCTTGGAAGCCTGCAGAGATTTAGGCAAACGACTGGCTTCATAGCAGTATCTAAGTAAAAAAGCACGGCAATCACGAAATAAAACCATGGACTGTTTAGCGCCATGGTTTTGTTTTTTTAGAGGTTTGAAAAAAGTCGACAGGTCTGAAAACTTAGCCTTTCTTTTTTTGCATTTCCAGTTTTTTTAGCTCAAATTTCTTTTTATAGTAGCAAGCATAGACTTGAGCATTTTGTTCCTGTTGTTCGCTGACAGAAAGTAAGCGGCACTTGTTGATGACCATCATCTGCCCTTTAAAAATGAGATAGATATCTTCCACATCGCGGAGCTCTTTGTTAGGATCCGATAATTGATTCATTGTTTCTTCAGCTAAGATGAGTAATTGTTTTTTTATTTCAGAATCTGATAGCTTTACGGCGAAACCAACCTTTTTTTTATTCTTTTCCGGAAGGTCAGTTGAAGCGTTTAATGGTGATTCTGAAGGCATTGGTTTTTTGGGGGATGCTTCTACAATGGGTTCTTTTTTATCTTTTTTTGTTAGCTTTGTTCGTCCATGGAATTCGTCTCGTGTGATTCGCAAGGTGGTTACCTCCAATAAGTATGGGAATAGGTTTGTTTAATGGAAATTGATGTAAAAATAAGATTTCATAATTGTCTTATTCTATCACCTTTTAGGGGAAATGACTATTAATAAATTTGGTCAAGTTGAGCAACTTTGAAAAGCACAGTAAATGTTATTTTACTGATCTTGATTCAAAGGATAAGTTGCGATTCTTTTAATCCATTTTCGGCTCTTCAATCGATAGATACACCAGATCGCTTTGATAATCTGGTCAATTTTCAGTAGCGTATAGATCCAAAATGCCGGTAAATGCCAGACGAAACCAGCCATTGCTCCAAGCGGAACCGAGGCAGCCCATAAGAAGATAATATCCGCCACCATTAAAAATCGGGTGTCTCCACCGCCGCGAAGAACCCCCTTGGTCAGGATACTGTTGGTCGATTGAAAAATAACAATAAAACCGATGGCAAACATTAGTTGAGCCGCAATTTGTTGAGTCTCTGGGGTCAGGTTGTAGAGACCAATCATCGGTTTGCTGGTGATCCAGATAAGCATAGCACTACAGAGGCCGATGGCGATGCCCAGATATAAAAAGGTGACGCCTTGCTGCTGAGCAGTTTCCTCATCACCCCGCCCCAGGGTGTGACCTGTGATAATAGCACTGGCGTTGGCAATCCCCTGGATAAGCACCGTACTCAGTTGCTGAAGAACCATCGTGATGGCATTAGCAGAAACAAAACTGACGCCTAACCGTCCAATCACCATCGCCACAGCATTATTGCCAAGGGCGAGTAAAACATCACTGATCAAAACCGGAATAGCGATGTTAATGTATTCCCTTAAGATATCCCGACATCGCATAAAGAGATGAAAGAGGCGATAACGGATTTTTTTGTCAATAAAAAATAGATAACCGCAAATAAACGAAAACTCAAAAATTCTGGCAATTAATGTTGATAGGGCAGAACCCTCAATACCCATCCGGGGGGCTCCCAAATTGCCAAAGATAAACAGGTAGTTAAAGAAAATATTGATGATAAATGCAAAAATCGATGAAACTAAAGGGAGTCGAACTTGACCGACACTTCGTAGTACAATGGTGGATGTCAGCGAGAGTCCTAAAAGCAAATAGCAGGGAACTGCCCATTTAAAATAACGCGTACCTTCTTGGATAATTTCTGGATCGGTCGTATAGATACGCATGATCGCTTCAGGAACAAAAAAGGTCACCAATGAAAAAAGCAAAGCAAAACCAATGCAGATGCGGAACATAATGGTAATTGATTTTTTTAAGGCATCAGGGTTTTTCATTCCCCAGAAACGAGAGGTGAGTACAGAGGCACCCATGCCAATCCCCATGCAACAGATCTGAAAAACCATAATGAACTGATTGGCCAGGGAAGCACCAGACAAGGGCAGTTCTCCCAGCGCCCCCACCATTATTGTATCGGTCATGTTAATGCCAATGGTAATGAGGCTTTGTAAGGTGATCGGAATGGCAATAGCAGCCACCATTTTATAAAAGGATTTATCTTTGATGATATATTTGATTGGTCTACCTCCAGAAAACTACAGTATTATTTCGTCATTGGGTTCTAAAATCAGGCGGCCTTCAGCCACAAAGGCTTCGGCAATTTTACGATCAAACAAAGCACCCGGTTTCATATGAATGGGGATAGTATGGACGGCACCGATGACTGCTGCACAGTCGGAGGCTTCCTTGGGATCCATATTATAAAAGCCATCAGTCGGCAACAAGGCATAGTCAAGTTTTTCTTTAGATAAAACGTCTTTCATATAGTCGGTGGTGGAAGTATCACCGGAAGCATAAATTTTAACGCCATCAAGCTCAATCACATAGCCCACACACTTGTTTTTGTCATGCCCGGAATTATAGGCCGGTACGGCCTGGATAGCAACTTCATGAATAGTCCGGGTTCCATAATTACCGTTTATCAGAATGGTTTCCGGTCGGACAACTACACACCCCTGATGTTGCTGTAATAATGATAAATTGTTATGATCGGGATGTTCATGGGTTATCAGGGCAATATCAGCAGGAAGATCGTAGCCTTCCCCAGCAAATGGATCAACGTAGAGTACGATGCCCTGATCGGTGACAAGCCGATAACTGCCATGGCCTTGATAGAATAATTTTCCCATTTAATTTCTCCTTCAATAAATTTTGTTTGATCAATTTACTTACTTAAATAGTCGCGATTAAATGTTGATTCAGCATCATAATTTAATTTTGTTGATTTTAGTTTATAACCATGAATTGATTTTGTCAAAGGAATTTAAGAAGAATAAGCCGATATAAGCGGAGAGATTAAGATTGGCATGAGGAAAAGTGGCAGTATTAAAGCTTAGAAGGAGAAACAAAAAATAAAAACAACGGCTCTTCGATAAGACCGTTGCTTTCATGAAAGGTTAGGATAGTTTAAGTGTTTGATGATGCTTTGTATGTTTATAATATATATGCCAATGCTTAAAAATGTCTTGAAATGGTTCTAAGTTAAGAATTAATTAAGAAATTCTAATATACATGGATGTAGTGTATAAGGCACATAAATATTTATTTGCAACCTGGTTATCCAAGCATCACTTAGCAACCATGCCCTTTACAATTGAACGCTATGCCAGTCATGACCCGAAGATAACGAAGATGGAAGTTTGGGTGATGCCAATAAAATGATTGAAGGGTTGATTTTTTCAATAAAAAATGAGTGAGAAAAGTCTGATTAGGTTCAGGCTTTTTTTATGTCAAAACGAGAGCTTCATTGTCATAAAATTTTTGAAAACGTTCCAATTAATTAAATAAATCTTGAGCATCCCATGAATAATATATGCTATAATAACCACGTATAACTTTTTTTTTAATTGGGTGATATTTTAGCAACGTAATTATTTGATAATCAATCGATTAGTTGTCCCCCTGGGATTAGTTTACTAAAACTGAAAAAGTAGGACGTGGAGAGAAGGCATCATGAATAATCAACATTTTGTTAACAAGGCTTTTCGTATATTTGTTATCAACAGTATCCTTTCTTCGGCTGGGGTAGTGCTGGGAACCTTTGTCGATGCTATCATTCTGGGGAATGCTTTTGGTGCAGTTGGTTTGTCAGTACTGGCCGTTTCAATGCCGATATACGCGGTTTATAACCTGTTCGGTTACGCCTTTGGGGTTGGTGGATCACTGAGAGTTTCCGAGTCCATTGGCGCTGAGGATAGAGATGGGGTTCGATCTTATTTTACTCAAGCAATGGTTTTTGCAGCGGCAGTGGGAGTTATTATTGCGGTATTGGGAAGCCTCTTTCTGCCGACCATTATTGCTCTTACCGGAGGGGCGGGAATTGCTAGTGCCAGGGATTATATGTGGCCGATTGTAGTCATGGCACCGATATTTATTCTGGCTCCGGTGATGTCGTTGCTGATTCGCAGTGACGCCGATCCATTTTTGTCGACTCTGGGGATTGGTGTCTCGGTGGCGGTAAATCTGGTTTTGGATCTGATTTTCATCTTTGGACTGAAGATGGGTGTGTTTGGTGGGGCGCTCGCTATGATTATCGGACAGCTGTGTGCGGTTTTCATCTATTCACTGCACTTTTTTAAAAAGCATAATCACCTTAAATTGAGTCGGACTTCCCTGAGTCCCAAAGCCGGCGCTCAGCTTTTTCAGGGGGGCTTTGGGATTGCATCGGCCTTTATTTATCAGGGGATCACCTTGATCGTTATTAATAATTTACTCAGTGTAACCGCGGGGGGCGGGGGATTGGGTGTCTATAATATCCTTTTTAACGTATCATTATTTGCTTATGCCATATTTGATGGTATTTCGTTGGCTCTGGCACCACTGGTCGCAACGTTTGCCGGGGAGAAGGATACTGAAGGTGTTTATAACACCATGGGCCTGTCCTTAAAGACGGCAGTTTTACTTAGTGCTTCATGTGCCCTGGCTTTGCTGATCTTCGCAGAACCGATTGCGTCGATGTTTGGGGTGGCGGACAATCTGCCGCTGGTAGCTCAGACCATCCGCATCTTTGCCTTCGGGGTAGTACAAACCTGCTTTAACTGCATCATGGCACACTTTTACCAGACCATTAAGCGGCCGTCTCTGGCGGGGCTGATTTACTTTATGCGGGGGCTATTGCTGCTGGTTGCCTTTTCGGCCTGGTTTATTCCGGTTTTTGGAGTGCTCGGAACAGCATTGGCAATGGTAGCGGCGGAAACGGCAACCATGGTGATCCTGCTCATTGCGGCACTGGTTATCAAGAAACAGGGCGGGTACCGAAATATTTTATTGTTTAGGGAACCGATTATCGCGAAGGATAAACTATATGAAACAACGCTTTCTTCTGACATTAAAGAGCTCGAAAATTGTGTGGTTGAGATTGAAGCTTTCTGCGAACGGCTTGATATTGATAGCAGGAACGCTTATTTTATCAACCTGACCATTGAAGAATTGGCAACTAATATAATTAATTTTGGATTTAGTGATGGGAAATCGCATTATATCCATATAAAAATTGCTCTATTTGAAGAGGACATCTATATTCGGCTCAGGGATGACAGCACCAGCTACAATCCTTTTGAAGAACCGGAAAAACCGGATGAAGGGCTTGATTATCTGGGTGTATCAATTGTACGCAAAAAGGCAAAATCATTTGCCTATAACCGAACCCTGGTATTTAACAATTTGCTTATTATTTTATAGAAAAGGTGGCATGTATGAAAGAACAAAAGAGCATTCGTCGAATCAGTTTAAAAACTAAGTTTGCCTCAGCCAGTATGATTCTGGCACTGGTGTTATCATTGGTGATTGTGCTGGTTTCCTATTTCAGTTATCGGGATTCCATGTTTAAACGCTATGAAGAAAACATCACATCACTCGTGAAAACCGCTTCATCCTTTGCTCCGGTAGACAAGGTCAACCAGTATTATGAAACGGGCCAGACCGATTCTGATTATGAATTGTTCATTAAAGAGCTGCAGGTCATCCAGGAACAGAACCACTTGGAATTCCTTTATGCCTATGTCCCAATTGAACAAGGGTTTAAAGTTTTTGGGCAGGGAACCAAACCGGGGACGGCAGGTCATTTTGTTCTTGGTGATTTTCTGGGAACAGACTATTACCCACAAGAAGATATTGATGCTGCTAATCAATATTTTATCGGTTCTGAGAAATCAAAGACCATTATCACGAATGAAAGTGAGTTCGGATATCTGATTTCTGCAGTTCATGTGTTAAAAGATGCAGAAGGGAATCCGACTTTGATTATTGGGGCAGATATGTCCATGAAAGATATTAATTCGACTCTTAGTAATTATATTATTCTGGTTTCTTTTGTTGCGGCACTGATCCTAATTTTATTTATCACCATTTATCTGCTATTTCTTAACAAATCGATTATCGATCCATTACAGGTGATTGTTGATAATGCCACCGATTTTGTCAATACCAACATCGATGATAACCTCAATGAGATTGTGGCTTTGAATATCGAAGTACGAACCGGTGATGAAATCGAAATTCTGGCCGAAGCCTTTAACAAGATGACCAGTGATATTATCCGTTATATCAAAGAATTGACTAGCGTCACGTCTGAACGGGAGCGGATTGAAACCGAGTTGCGGATTGCCACCCTGATTCAGGAAGGCATGCTGCCCCGGAATTTTTTATATCCTGACAGAAACGAGTTCACCCTTTATGCCTCGATGCGGGCGGCGAAAGATGTGGGCGGCGACTTTTATGACTTCTTTTTCGTGGATGATGATCACTTCTGTATCACCATTGGCGATGTTTCCGGAAAAGGGGTTCCGGCGGCTTTGTTTATGGCGATGACCAAAGCGACCGTAAAAGACCTGGTACTCAGGCGCCTGCCTGTCGATGAGGTCATGACCGAAGCTAATGTTAGTCTGTGCAACAACAATGAACAGGGTATGTTTGTGACCTTGCTGATTGCCATTATTAATGTCAAAACTGGGGTCTTCCAGTGGTGCGATGCCGGACATGACCCGGCAATTATCTGGAAAAAAGATGGCACCGTTGAAATGCTTACTGGTAAGAAAGGATTTGTTTGTGCTGGCATGGAAACGGCTAAATATAAGATGAATGAATCGCAAATCGAAAAAGGGGATATTATCTATCTCTATACTGATGGGATTCCCGAGGCGAATAATACCAAAAATGAGTTTTATGGACTGGAACGCCTGAAAACATTGGTTGCTTCAAAAGACGAGCATGATATTAAATCACTGTGCGCCGATATTTTAGCGGATGTAGACGAATTTGCCGATACCGAACCGCAGTTTGATGATATCACTATGCTCGGGTTTAAGCTTGAGGAGTAGTGGCATGGATATTAGGATAAAGCAGGGCGAGTGTTTGTCGAGGCAGGACTTTGAAGCGATAATTGATTTGGATCGTAAAATTTTCGGAGATAGCATAATATCTAATGAAGGGATGGCCGAAAAACGGTTTTTGAAATTTAAAGACGGTTTGATTGCGGCATTTTCTGGTGATATGCTAATTGGTTTTACCAGCTTTTTTAGTGTGGATTCGAGTATTTATCAACGGGCGGCCGACAACCGGGAGTATATTGATGATAATCTTAATGATACAGATGTCGTTCCCTTGGAAAAAGGAAGGAATAACGATATTCTCTTGTTTGATATTGTTGTCGAGCAAGCTTTTCGTCATCAGGGCGTTTCATATTTATTAGTGGATTCAATCAGGGGTTATTTGAAGAAAAAACATGCAGAAGGCTATGCGCTTGGGAAAATTATCGCTTTCGCAATAACTTCTGATGGTATTAACAATATGGTATCTCTTGGCGGGAAGTTGATCTGGTCCAATGACAAGGCGACACTTTTTGAAATAAGTAAAGAGACGTTCTTGGGGTGCTTATGATAACCATATGGGACAGAAAGCTCGACAAAAATAACCTGAAAAAGGCGACTGATGTGTTGTGCCACGCCTTTAAGAATGACCCCCTCTACCGAACCGTGTTTCAAAATGAAAAGGATCTTTGCCGATATATCAAGCTAATGGTCAATTACTACAATCGCAATGGTGAAATTCATGTGGCGGTTGTTGATGATAAAGTAGTCGGTGCTTCCATTTGGAATCATAAAGGCAGACCGTTTTTTAGTATCCGCATGGCCCTAGTCAGTGGTATGTTGGGAGAACTCATCAAATTTCTAATGCTTGCGCAGGTTAAAAGTTTGATTATGGTAAAAAATGAAGCTCTGATCACTGAGCGCTATCATTATAATAAAGAACACCATTATATCTTTATGCTTGGCTCTGTGATGAAAGGGGCGGGCCGGGTGCTGATGGAATATGATATTAAAAAGTTTAGCGAATGTCCCATTTATTTAGAAAACAGCAACATCACGGACAATAAGAATTTTTACGAGCGACTTGGATTTCATTCCATTAAAACGATTGATGTGATGGGGGTCCCGGTGGATTTGTTAACCAACAGTAAAGGAGATCAGAGCGTATGAAGAAATTAACCGTTGATGCATCTACAGAAAATTTATCTAGGATTCTTGAATTTATCGATGCCGAACTGGAGGCAGCTGGAGCCGATATGAAAATGATCTTTCAAGTTGATTTGGCGGTAGAAGAAATATATACAAACATTGCCCACTATGCCTATGCTCCGGATGATGGCAAGGTGATCATTCAATTTGACGCCTATGGTGACCCGTTGCTGGTGGAAATACAGTTTATTGACTGTGGAAAACCATTCAATCCCCTTAATAACCCGGATCCGGACATTACATTGACAGCTGAAGAGCGCCAAATCGGTGGTTTAGGTGTGCTGATGGTTAAAAAAACCATGGATGAGGTGGACTATCGTTTTGAAGAAAATAAAAACATTTTAACAATAAAAAAATATGTAAGTTAGGTTATTAAACAAAGTGATAAGGAAGATGTTGGATTGTGATTATAAAAAGATTATAGCGAAGGGGTTTGATCCCGATGCACCAGTGTTAGCGGCAAAAGAGGATAGAATTGAGGAGGGGATAATGCCCAATAGACAGAAGCTTTTGGCCTTAATGCTAGGGTTTATAATTGTATTGTTCGGTGGTTGTTCAGCCGCGGATGAAGCGAAAATTGACAGTACCAGTGATTTAAACCAGGCCGGCTATATCATCGGCGTTCCGGAAGGAACGCCACCAGAAGAAGTGGCTAAAGAGTTTATGCCCAATGCCGAAATCTCTTATTTTACCCAATTTATTGATGGGGTGGCGGCCCTTAAAAGTGGCAAGGCCACCGCGGTCATTTATGACAGCTCAGGGGTTGATCGTATTCTGCTCAGCAATCCCGATCTGGTCAAGCTGCCCGAGGAACTGGGCAATATTGAAATCGCTGCTGTGGTCAGGTTGAGTGATACGGGGCTTAATGACCAGGTTAATGCTTTTATTAAACGGATTCATCAGGATGGAACTGCCGACGAAATGGTGACCCGCTGGATTGAGAACATTGGTGGCGTGATGCCCGATATTCCCAAACCCCAGAACCCGGAAAAGAAGCTGACAATTATTACCAACGGCATGACCGAACCGATGAATTACTACGAAAATGGCGAGCTCACCGGTTACGATATTGAGTTTATCGAGCGCTTCGCCAATTACGCCAACTTTGATTATGAAATCATTACCATGGATTATGCCGCGATGATTCCGGCGCTGCAAAGCGGCAAAGGCGATATTATTATCTCTGACTTTTTTAAAACCGACGAACGGGGACAGGAAGTCCTTTACAGTGATGCCTATGTGGTGCTTCACAACAGCGTGATGGTACGAAAAAGCATGTTTTCGGGAAATATAGAAGCGGAAAACAGCACTATTGCCACCAATGATGAGCTTAATGGCAAACGGGTGGGCTTTATTACCGGCATGGTGCACATTGATAATTTTCGTCCATTGTATGATTCCATGGAATATGAATTTAACGATTTTTCAGCGATGACAGAAGCCCTGAAAGCGGATCGGATTGATGCGATGCTAACGAGTGAATCCAAGGTGGCTGAAATTATCGAACAAAATCCTGACCTGCTGGCCTTACCCCCATATGCGGATAACTCGGCATCGATTGGGATGAGCAAAACAAACACCGAGCTCGGGGACAAGCTGGATGCGGTGGTGAAAAGCATGATCACCGATGGTTCATTGGATGCCTTGACAAAAAAATGGATGGGCAGTGATGAGGCCCAAAAGGTGCTGACACCAGTTACCTTGACCGGCGAAAAGGGTACCTTGGTCGCTGGCGTTCTCGGTGATGATTATCCTTATTCTTATTATAAAGACAATGAGCTGGTGGGGTTGGAAGTCGATCTGGCCAGAATCCTGGCGGCCAAACTGGGAATGAGCTTAGACGTTAAGACGATGGATTTTTCAGCCATTATCCCCAGCATTACCGCGGGCAAGATTGATCTGGCTTTCTACCTGGCCTATACACCGGAACGGGCAGCGTCGATCCGATTCCTGACGCCGCTTAAATCAGATCGTGCCGTGGCCCTCGTTAAAAATAAAGTCTCCACTGACAGTACCGCTACTGCGGGTTCATTCTTGACCGTTTTTTTTACCTCGCTTCAGGATAGCTTTAATAAAACATTTGTTGTCGAAGATCGCTATAAGCTGATTTTGCAGGGGTTGTGGACAACCATTGTTATTTCGATGTTGTCACTATTGTTTGGCAGCGTTCTGGGAGCAGTAGTCTGTGCGATGCGCAAGTCCCGGGTAAAGATTGTATCCGGGCTGGCGATTGTTTATATCCGGCTGATTCAGGGGGTACCGATTGTCTTAACCCTGATGATTCTTTATTATATTTTGTTTGCGTCAGTGGATATTGCCCCGATTCTCATCGCCGTGGTGGGTTTCTCGATTAACTTTGCCGCCTATTCGGCCGAGATCTTCAGGACTGCCATCGATGCCACCGACAAGGGTCAACTGGAGGCGGCCTACGCGTTGGGATTTGCCAGGGTATCCAGCTTTTTTAAGGTTACCTTACCCCAGGCACTGCGTCACATTCTGCCGATTTTTAAGGGCGAATTTATCAGTATGGTAAAAATGACCTCGGTCGTCGGCTATATTGCCATTCAAGATTTGACCAAGATGACAGATATTATCAGGAGCCGAACCTTTGATGCTTTTTTCCCGCTCTTTGTGACCGCCTTTATTTATTTTGTGATCACTTACCTGTTTATTATCGTGCTGGGAAAAATTGAAGTTTCGATTGATCCTAAACGCCGGAAACGGGTGGTCAAAGCGATTATCGATCCGGAAGTGAGTGTAGCGGAGGTGGCAGAATGATAACAATTAATGGTTTGTCCAAAAACTTTGGAGAATTGGCGGTGCTTAAGGGCATCAGCACCGAGATAAAAGAAGGCGAAGTGATTTCGATCATCGGACCATCAGGCTGCGGCAAGTCAACCTTTTTGCGCTGCATCAATTTGCTGGAAACCCCGACAAGTGGCGAGATCGTCATTGATGGCCAGAACATCCTGGCTAAAAATGCCGATGTTTCAGGACTGCGCCAGAAAATGGGAATGGTGTTTCAGTCTTTCAACCTCTTTTCCCATCTGATGATTATTGAAAACCTGATGCTGGGGCCGGTTAATTTATTAAAAATGCCCCGGCAACAAGCCTATGATGAAGGGCTGGCTTATCTGGAAATGGTCGGGCTGCGGTCAAAAGCCCTGGCCTTCCCTGACGAATTATCCGGTGGCCAGAAACAGCGGGCGGCGATTGCCAGAACTCTGGCGATGAAACCAGAGATTGTTTTGTTTGATGAACCCACCTCAGCCCTGGATCCCACGATGGTCAGTGAAGTACTGGGGGTTATCCGTAAACTGGCGTCAAGCGGGATGACGATGATGATCGTAACCCATGAGATGAAGTTTGCCCGCGATGTTTCCAGCCGGGTGTTTTATATGGACGAAAAGGGAATTTACGAAGATGGAACACCAGCAGAAATTTTTGATCATCCCAAGAAGGCCAAGACCCGGGCGTTTATCCGGAAAATTTCATCCTTTGAATATATCGCCGCGGGCAGCGGCTTTGATCTCTATGAACTTAATGCCAGAATCGAAACCTTCCTTAAAAAGCAGATGTTTACCGATCGTCAGATTATGAATGTCCAACTGGTTTGTGAGGAGCTGGTCCTCGCGATCCTGCTGCGGGCGTTTCCCAAGGCCAGCGTTGCACTTTTGGTGGAGTATTCAGATTTAAACGGTGAGATCACCATTAAGGCCAGCTTTGAAGGGGATGCCTATGAACTGGAAAAGGCAGAGGAAAACGAACTATCACTGGCGATTATTAATACATATGCCAAATCCGTTACCGTTACCAATGAGGCGGGCCGAAATAGGGTGAAGATAATTATTTAACTAAATCGATTGTAATCAGGGGGATAGAAAAATGGCGAACGTGTTTTCTTCCAAGGCTTTAGAGGCCAATCTTAATCAGACCCGGGAAAGTGTCACCGAGATCCCGGAGATTCAGCTATGGTTCGGCGAGTTATCAAAAGAGTACTGGGGGATTCATAAGCGCACCCAGGAATTTTTGGTTGAGCTCAATCATAAGTATCGCAACAATCGCTATGTCATTGAGTCGCTGCAGACCATTTGTCTTGGCGATCTCTGGCTCTACTACGAGCTTGAAGAATCCGAAAAGGCTTTCACAGTACTGGTGGAGATGATCCGCTCAGTGCTGCGTTCCAAACTAAAAGATAGCCAACGGGTCTTACTCAGTCAGGTTTTGATCCGCTTTATGGATCGTCTGGCCAATCTTGATGATTATCCCAAAACAATAATTTCTTTGTGCATCGAGGTCCTTAAAGCGGACATGACGGCGCACGAACTTCTTTATGTTAAAAATTCCGGTATATTTAAAATACATTTAAACAAGGTAGCGGCGGAACCAGAGTTTGCCGCCACGCTGGTTGAAATAACCGCAAAATTATTGGATCAGTGCATTGATTACTGGGATAAAACCTCCCAGGCTGATGCGTGGTTTGTTTCCCGGCAAAAACTTTTTCCCCATCTGCAAGCGGCTGATATCGAGGCCATCGGCCATGTCTTTTTTGAGGAACTCAGAGCCGAGCGCCAACAGGCCACCGATTGGAGTGCACTGCAGCAGCAGCCTTTTTTTAATGACATCGCTAATTATTTTCGCAGCTTCTCAGAAAAATTCCCGACCCATCTGGAAACGATTTACTATTTGTATTATCTGCTGCATTTGCCCGGGATGGCTACCCTCAACGACCATCTGATCTATGATATCAACCGGAATCTGCGCAACATCTTTGATGAACTGGATTCTAACGATATCATCGATTTTATCAATACCATCATGGACGAGTTTAGAGAACTTAGTGCGGAGCATGGCGGCACCGTACTGGATTGTATTCTCACCCTGGGCAAAGAAATCATTGCCACCGGAGACACTGCCAATATTGATTACTTCACTAAAGCGCTGATTAAGATGGGTTTTAACTACCCGGGGAAATTGAGTCTCAATACCGATTGGCAGATTCTGATCGATTCCAATCACGTCAAAAACATTCGGGTATGGCTGGAATTAATTGAAGAAAATCCCCGGGCCATGCGGGAGCTGTTGGCGGCCCTTATTGTCAATCTCAAGCTTGGTGGGATCTTTATTTCCGACACCGATCTTTTTCAGCGGGATATCACCCGGCTGCTAAACGGTGAAATCACGCCGGTTTATCGGGAAATCAAACAATTGGCGCGTATCTTTCCGGTCTATTTTCGAGAAATCGGCGCTGAGGGTGAGCTTCGGGATGTGACAACTGCCATTGATGAGGCTTCCCGGCGTAAAGATCGGCTGATTCATTTTATGCGCAAACAGATTCACATCGAGAGCAATAACACCCATATCGATCTGGCTCGGAAAATCATCACCTACTGGTATGATGGCAATAAGGAACCGTTACAAGAGATGATTCCCCAGGAAATCTATGAAGGTCTCGATCAGGACAGTAAGTGGTTTATCCGACCTCACGAAACGATGATCCGACTTTGCCAGGAACTAAAAGCAAACCCAAACGAGCTATTCCGTCTGGATATTGACGTGATTCGGGAGGTGTTGCACAGGTTTGGATCGGATCTATCGCTCGATGTCAAACGGGTGCTTTATCTTCTCAGAGCTTATTTTTTACTGTTGGAAAAGTACTCCTTCGAATTTGATGATGTTCTAGCGATGCTCAGAGGTTACAGCCCCCACCTGACCGGAGATTTGACCGAACTAAAACAAAGCCTTAAAAAAGATGATAAGGAAGCATCGATTCGGCAGTTTTATAAACACATGAACCATCTTAAATTGATTATACAGGACCCTCATCCCAGTGAAGCCACTGAAAATATTTATTACAAGCGGCACATCGCGGCGGATATTCCCTCGATGTACGGCGAATATGTGGAACCCAAATTTGACGCTCTGGGTCTGATGTATCGGCTCGAAAAAACCGTGGCCAAGCTGATGACTCAGGTCACCCAGCCTTTTAATGCAGAATACATCACCGCAAAAACATTTCGTCAGATTTATCAGATCCTGCTGCTGTTTAAGGATGGGCTGGAGCTTGATGGCATTTACAATCAAGGGTTTAACTCCCATCTGGATATGCTTAAATTTGGGCTGGCCTCGCCCAGCTTTTCGATTCATCAGTACGTCAATATTTTTCAGTTCATGGCTAATGATATCAAACAAATGATCAGTGAATACTTTTTTGATCTCTTTGAAATCCCGATGAAGGTTATTATTCCCCAGATTCTTGCCTCAAAACAGGTGGAAATGGCAGGAGACAACCGTAAGTTTTATCATATGGAATCGGAGAAATTCTTGCGCGATAATCTGTCCACGGCTTTTCTGGTTCAGGATTTAGATAACTTTATCACTGACACCATCAACGGGCTTAGAAGCATGATGAAAAACTATTCGAGCACCTTTATTGAAAGCATGATGACCTATGACCCCGATATTAGCTTTAGTCTGCTGACCCAAACCACCGCAGAAATAGACAACCCGGTTTTTCTGGGAGCCAAGGCTTATTTTCTAAAAAAACTGATTACCTACGGATTTCATGTGCCGCCAGGATTTGTGATTACTACCGAAGTGTTTCGGCATAAGGAAACGATTGAAGGCCATCCGGATATGATGCGTGATATGGATTTGCGCATTGCAAAGCATATTGCGGTTATTGAGGAAATCACGGGACAGTCTTTTGGCAACGCTGACAACCCCTTATTCTTCTCGATCCGCTCGGGTTCGTCGATTTCTTTGCCGGGTGCGATGAAAACGTTTTTAAACGTCGGTATGAATGATGAAATTGCCGAAGCCTTAAGCAAACGGGAAGGTTTTGGTTGGACAGCCTGGGATTGTTACCGGCGCTTTCTCCAGAGTTGGGGGATGGCTTATGGCATTGACCGAGATGTTTTTGACCGGGTGATGTTGGAACACAAACAACAATGGGATGTGGCGCTTAAAATCAATTTTAGTCCCGACCAGATGAAAGCCATCGCTTACGGCTACAAAATGGTTTTAAATGACTATGGCATTGAAATCGAAAGCAACCTGTTTCAACAGCTAAAACAGGCGATTCGCTCGGTTTTGGACTCCTGGTTTTCCCAAAGTGCGGTTTACTATCGCGATCATCTGCAGATTGCTAACGACTGGGGCACGGCCGTGGTGGTTCAGAAAATGGTGTTGGGGAACCGCTCGGCCCGCTCCGGCACCGGGGTAGTTTTTACCAGCAGTCCTTTTAACGGATGTGCCGGGATTAATCTCTATGGCGATTTTGCCCTCTGCAGTCAGGGCGAAGATGTGGTTTCCGGGCTGGTCAATACCTTGCCCATCAGTGAGTCGCAAAGAAAACGGGATTATCGCGATAGCAGCTTGTCACTGGAGTCGGGATTTCCCCAAATATATAACGCCCTGATTCGATATGCCGGACGGCTGATTGAAGAATATGGCTTTGTTCATCAGGAAATAGAATTCACTTTTGAATCCGATAACCCGGAAGATTTATATATCCTGCAGACTAGGAATCAGAACCTGAAAAAACAAACCTCCTTTTTCAGCTTTTTGCCAGCACCCAACGAAATGGAGCTGGTCGGTCACGGCATTGGCATGAGCAGCGCCGTGTTGTCAGGACTCCTGGCCTTTGATATGGCAGATATGGAGGGTTTAAAACGAAACACGCCTGAGGCAAAAATTATTCTGGTGCGGCCGGATACGGTGCCCGATGATATTCCGCTCATCTTTGTCTGTGACGGCCTGATTACGGCCAAGGGCGGGGTCACCTCCCATGCCGCAGTGGCAGCCGCCAGCATCGGTAAGGTCTGTATTGTTAAATGCAAGGGCCTGGAAGTTAATGATTCGACCAAAGAATGTACCATCAATGGGCATCGCTTCAAATCCGGCGATCCCATCTCCATCGACGGCGGGCTGGGGAATATTTACAAGGGGAATTATGAGATTGGTGAGATTTAAGGCCGGGATTAAGTATAAGAATAGATTACGATATAACGAAAACAAATGCGATTTAGTAGGATCGTTTTCGTTATATCGAAAACTATCATTGAAATAATCGTGAATTTTTTCAGAGCAAAGCTAGTGATCGCAACAGCATAATCTGTTGAAACTCTACGGAGCGTTGATTGAATAAATTTTCGTTATCAACTATTATAGTTCATATGGAGGTAAGACTATGGATTGCACGAAGGTAGGCATCCTACTAAAGGCGTTGCGAAAAGAAAAAGAAATGACCCAAAAGCAGGTTGCCGATCGGATGCACATCAGTGATAAAACCATCTCCAAATGGGAACGTGGCCTGGGTTGTCCGGATGTATCCCTACTGGGAGAGCTGTCGGAACTGTTTGAGGTGAATATTGAAAAAATACTTTTAGGAGATCTGGAACTAAATGATATGGAAACAGGAAATTTGAAACGAATAAGATTTTATGTTTGTCCAAACTGCGGAAATGTGATCAGCACGACTGGCGATGCACAGCTTTCCTGTTGTGGACGAAAACTGGCCCCGCTGGTGGCCAAACCGACCGATGAAAAACATAGTGCTATGGTAGAAGATGACGATGGCGAATACTATATTACCTTTGACCATGAAATGAGTAAAGACCATTTTCTTTCTTTTGTGGCTTATGTGTCGGCGGATCGAAGTTTGTTTATCAAACTGTATCCCGAGCAAATGGCGGCGGTACGGCTACCGGCGATGAGCGGCGGAAAGCTGGGGAAGAAGTATGGCAGTAAACTGTACTATTATTGCAGTAGAGATGGTCTATGGGTATTGTAGGCAAAATAAACAGAGTTACATAAGGGGAATTAGATAGATGGAAACACGATCAAAAAAAGAATTAAAAGATAACTATAAAAACAGAACCGTTGTCGGGGGGATTTATGGCATCAAATGCAATGGCAATGACCGGATCTGGATAAAATCGACCAAGGATATGGCGGGTCAAAAAAACCGGCTTGGGTTTGCGGTGGCAATCGATTCATGCCCTGAACCCGCGATGCTTAGGGAATGGAAACAGTATGGCGGCAAATCATTTTCCTTTGTTGTCCTCGAAGAAATCGAAAAAGGTGAAACCCAGACCGAGCGGGAGTTTAGTGATGACGTTGCGATACTGTTTGAAATATGGAAGGATAAGGAAAAACTAAAAAATGAACACACAATTACATCCCATTGACTTTGAAAACTGGGATCGAAGACAATACTTTTATTATTTTACCGAAATGCTGCCCACCGGATTTAACCTGAATATAGAGATCGATATCACTAAGGCCCATCAGAAGATTAAAGCAGCGGGCAAAAAGTTTTTTCCTGCCTATCTTTATCTGTCGGCAAAACTGATAACCGAGCAGTCGGAATTTCGAGTTGCAAAAACAGCGGATAAGCTGGGGTATTATGAGGTTTTACACCCCTCCTATGCCTGTTTTCACGAGGATGACAAAACGATGTCGAACATGTGGACAGAATTTGATCCGGATTTTGAAAGCTTTTATCAAAACTACATGAATGATCAGAAACAATACTCCGGAAACCACGGGATTCTGGCAAAACCAGAACTGCCACCCCCCAACAGCTTTATGGTTGGGATGCTACCGTGGACACAGTTTAGCAGTTACTCACCGGTACCTTATGCCAAGGCGGATTATTATTTTCCCGTTTTACAGGCCGGTAGATTCTTTGAAAAAAGCGGCCGAAAAATGATGCCCTTTTCGATCACCGTTCACCATGCCGTTGCTGATGGCTATCATGTGAGCTTATTCCTGGAAAAATTTCAGACTGCTATGAATCATCCCGAACAATGGATCAGGTTATGACGAAAGTTGTGGTCTTTTTTTATTTGGGCAGACGACGGATTGCAAAAGCTGTTTTAAATGCGATCAGGTTTATTGACATTGATCTAATGATGTGGTATATTTCTAACATGATGTTATAAATATACCACATGGAGGCAAGATGAAATTGAATCGACTGGGATTTTTATCACTACTTTCACTGTTGGGCATACTGGGGTTATTTGTTGATAATAGTGGTCTGCTGGGCTTCTTCGGTTTCTTATACTATCTTCGTTATTTTTTTGTAATCCCGGATGAGCTGTTTCAGGAGAATGTCAGGAAGGCCGCAAGTATCGGATTTTTTACAGGAGTTGCTGCAACTGGTTTAGTCCTTGCATTGCGCGTCGTGTTACCGGTTTCTATAGCGCCAAGTGTCGCATTGGCGACTACTTTTATTGTTTCGGTAGCTTGCTTCACTATTGCCCTAGTGGTGTTTGAAATTAGAGAACAGCGGGGAATATGAAGATGGCTCTGATTACAAAAATACGCGAGTATCGGGCCCGGTACAATCTGACCCAGGATGAGCTGGCAACCCGGGTGGGGGTGCGGCGGGAAACCATTGTCAATCTGGAGCGTGGTCGTTATAATCCGTCGCTTAAATTAGCAATGGATATTGCCAGGGTTTTTGCCACCACGGTGGAAGAATTGTTTATCTTTAGTGACGAGGTGAAATGATGAAGCAATGGATTAACTGGTGTGGTAAACTAAAATTTTTGGGATTGCTCGGATTGCCGGGTCTTTTCTTTGACGACAAAATTTTTGATATTTTCTGGTTGTTCTGGCTGTTTGGTTTGGTTGAAATATTTAATAATCTGCCGGTATTTGTTCAGTCGATTAAACAATTTGGGGGGATGTTGATTATTCCACTGCGTTATCGTTCGCGGCTTCCCAATTCTAACAATTATGTCAGCCCGATTAAATATTCCCTACCGTTTTCAGGCGACTGGATGGTGGTTAACGGTGGCATTGAGAAAGCGTTTTCTCATTCCTGGAGCGTTCCGACTCAACGTTACGCTTACGACTTCCTGATCCTTGACGAAAACGGTAAAAGTTTTCAGGGCGATCATCAAAACGTCAGCAATTATTATTGCTATAGCAAACCGATTTTAGCTCCTGCTGATGGGAACGTAGTTGAAATCGGCAACGACTCACCCGACAGTCGCGTTGCCGGAAACGGGCAGATCGATTGTGCTGGCCGTGATATCCGTGGTAACTACCTTTTGATTTGTCATGCCAAAGCGGAATACAGTCTTTTGGCCCATTTGCAGCCAGGCAGTATTGGTGTTAAAGTCGGAGACACCGTCAAGCGGGGACAGATCATTGCCTATTGTGGAAATTCGGGCAACAGCTCCGAGCCTCATCTCCACTTTCACCTTCAGAATGGAATCAGTTCTTTTTATTCAGCAGGGCTTCCCATTGAGTTCGCGCAGTTATCCGTCAAACCCACGCCCAACTATTCCGTTTATGATTCCCGCCCGGTGCCAGCGCTTACTTATCAATCGAAAAATCACATTGCCCGCGGTCAAACGGTGGCAAATAGAAATGATCCAGCGCAGTAAAAAGGACACGGGTTTTTAAAGATTTCCGATGGTGATCGTATTTTCTGAATCAAATTGGAAACACGACCCTGATTACATCAAATGCGGAAATGGATCGCTTCACTATTTCTCGAAACGAAATTATTGGGAAGTTTGAGAGCAGTGAGAGAACCTCTGGATATTCCATGCAGATCTGCCTTTGCAGCTTCTTTTCGCTGAACATAACGGTTGGTTAATAATACCAAAAGAATCATGACAATGCTTCACTTGTGAGGAACCGGAATTTTTGCTATGCTAGTTAACAAAGGTCCAGTGCATTTATCTGATGGGAGAAGCAACACATGAAAATAAACAAAGTAATACGAAAGTATCGAAAAGAAGCAAATCTTACTCAGGAACAGATCGCAAATTGTCTGGGCGTATCAGCTCCGGCGGTAAACAAGTGGGAGAATGGAATATCATATCCAGATATTACTTTATTATCACCACTTGCCCGGGTTTTGAAAATTAATATCGATACATTATTGTCCTTCAACGAAGAATTAACGGATAAAGAAATTGACCTGCTGGCAAATGAAATAGCCGAGTTGGCCCAAAATGCGGGTTATCAGCAGGCGTATGAAAGAGGTGCAGATCTCATTAAAGAATATGCTACTTGTGATCGACTCATTCTTTCGATTACAAGTATTTTAGATTGCTTTCTTACTCAGGGCGTGGAAAATCAGGATGGATATGAGGCGCAGATTTTGCTCTGGTATGAATTAATAGCCACAAGCGAGAAACAAGAAATTGCGTCCATGGCAGCGGCTTCATTGGTGTCAAAATATACAAGTAAGCAAGAATTTGAAAAAGCGCAGCAACTGATCGATCGTATTCCACCAGCGGGTTATGATAAACAACTTATTCAGGCGATGCTTTTTAAAAATCAGGGTAAAAACGAAAAAGCTTATGAAATTTATGAGCGGATGTTATTAAAGAATGCCAATGAGTTATGGAACATTATCCAATTAATTATTCGCTTACTATCCCAGGAAGAAGCCTTTAATAAAACGAAAAGATATATCGATTTAGGTAAAGAAGTCGTTCAATTGTTTGATTTGGGAGCATATAGTGAAAATACGACAGAACTTTTTCTTGCCATTGAACGGCGTGAAACAGAGAAAAGTCTGGAAATCTTAGAACAAATGGTTTCGAAAATTGAAACCATTTCTGATTTCAGAAAATCGGATTTATACACCCATATTAAGTTTAGGGAGCCACGTGGATCCGATTTTGACATGGTAAAATCGATGCTGAAAAGAGGGCTGGAAAGCGATGAAGAAAGCGCATTCCTTAAAGATGAACCGCGATTCAAAGCCATTCTTAAGGCCTTAGATCATTAAGGGGTGTTTATTACCCAGTTGCTAATGCTAGCAACTGGGTTTGTTTCTGAAAAATTTCAGGATGCCATGAATCATCCTGAGCAATGGATCTAGGTTATGACGAAAGTCATAGCCTTTTATTTCTTTTTGCACTATGTAAGCCGTTCCCAAAATGATATCTTAATCATGAACAATCTGTGGCGATCAAAGAATTGGGCAGATTATGGCGTAAGATAGATAAAAAGTGTGATAGAGAAAGGATATTAATAATGGGAGATGCAATTGTAAAACTGGAAGGCCTGACAAAAAAATATGATGGCAAGGCTGTTGTCGATCATGTTTCACTGGAAATTCGGCAGGGGGAGATTTTTGGATTGCTGGGACCAAACGGTGCCGGTAAAAGTACGACGATGAATATGATCTGTTCGTTGGTGAAGCCAACCGTCGGTAAAATCAGGCTGTTTGGAAAAGATGTCCAAACCGATATGAAGACGGCTAAAGAAAGGCTCGGTTACATTCCCCAGGAACTGGCCATTCATAGCAATCTGAAAGCCTGGGAAAATGTCGAGCTGTTTACCTCTCTTTATGGAGTAAAGGGTAAAGAACTAAAAAAAGCAATTGATGATTCCTTGGAATTTGTGGGATTAAAGGATAAACGTAATGTCTTTTGTAAGAATTTTTCCGGCGGCATGAAACGCCGACTAAACATTGCCTGTGCCATCGGTCATCATCCGGAGCTGTTGATTTTTGATGAACCCACGGTGGGGATTGATCCCCAATCCCGAAATTTTATTTTAGAAAAGATAAAGGTTGCCAATGAACAGGGGGCCACCATTATTTATACCAGCCACTATATGGAAGAAATCGAAGCAATCTGTTCCCGGATTGCGATCATGGATAATGGCAAAATCATTGCCATGGGAACCAAAAAAGAATTGACTGAACTGGTTACAGCGGAAACTGACTCGACAATGAGCCTGGAAGAGGTTTTTCTGACTTTGACAGGCAAGAAGCTACGCGATTATGCTGAGGGAGAGATGTGATATGCCACTGATACTGATTAAAAATAACATGAAACTGATGTTTCGTAATAAGTCCTTTCTGCTGTTGATGATCATTATGCCGATCATTGTCATTGCCCTTTTGTCCAGTGCCTTTAAGGACATGATGGCAGCGGCCCGGGATATTGATCCCTTTACAGTGGGGTACCGGATCACGGCGAATAGCCCGTATCAAACCTATCTGCCGGAACTTAAAAAAGCAAGTGCCAAGAATGATGTAACCCTGATTGAATATCCGGAAGGTGAGATAAGAAAGCTGATTGAAAATGAAACCGTGTCTGCTTTTGTGGATATCCAGGATGACGATTATATTGTGTATCAATCAAGTGCGAAGAAAGCCGAGGCATTGGTTTCAGAAAGTCTTTTCGACAATTTCTTTTATCAGGTGGATGCCAATACCGCCCTGGTAACCGCCCAGATGAAGAAAGGACTTGTCGATATAAAATTGCTGGAAGCAGATCGCGAAAGGGCGTCCCGGGAAGTGCTCTCAGTCGAGCCAATGCCCACCTCCACCGATTATTATGGCATTATTTACATCGTCTTCTGGAGCTTCTGCGGGATTATTCCGTTGGCCGCAGTGATCGCCAGCGAACGAAAAAATGCGATACCGCAGCGGATGCGGGTGTCGCAGATGAGCAAGACGCAGTTTTATCTGGCAAAATTTGTGCCCTGCTTTCTGGTAACCTTTATGGCCATGGCGGTGGCCGGGACAATTTCGGCGCTACTCTTTCAGGTGCATTGGGGCGTATTACCGGCTTCAGTAGGGATTATCTTGCTTTCTACCATGGCAGCCGCCGCTTTCGGGGTTTTTCTTTATCAGTTATTCAACAAGGTGGTTGTTAGTGTGGTCGTGGGCTTTTCACTGACCTGGATACTGGGATTATTTGGCGGTTCCTTTGATCCGTATATGTATGAAGACTTTCCGATTACGCTAATGAAGGCATCGCCCCTTTATTATGTCAACCGGACCCTCGTGGAATTTTCCACCAAAGGATACAGCGATTATGTTGGGATCTGTCTGATTTATCTGATTGGTCTGATTTTAGTTTTTGGAATACTGGGCAGTATGCTGATGAACCGGAAAGTAGAGGAATAGAATGAACGGCTTTGTTACGATGGTAAAAACTAATCTGAAGCTGTTGCTTCGAAATAAGGGCTATCTGGCACTGGTGCTGCTGCTGCCGATTTTATCGGCGGGTCTGCTTTCGTTGCAATTAGGTGGTGAAGTGTCAATGAAGGATGACACCTCGTATGTGGTTCAAACGATTGAAGATCGGGCGGACAGCATTACCAGTATTGAGAATACCAAACTGATGGTTAAGCTGTATGATAACAGCAACACCGAAACATCAGACTATCTGGCCCAGGAACTGGCCGGTTCAGGCCTTTTCCGAGTTTTTCGTTATAATCAGGAAGTGGTTGATCTGTCAACGGCAAGACAGGAAAGTATTGACGGCGCCGGAAAGAGCAATATCGGTGCGGTGGTCTATATTCCGAAGGATTTTGAAGCCGATCTGTTAGCGGGGGGAACCGGAAAGCTATCGCTTCTGGAGATTAAAAGTGACGGACGAAATGCCTTGTTAAACAGTAATGTCAATACCTATCTCAATTTTATCATGAAGGCGACGGAAACAACCGGCTATGATAAGACTGCCCTTGATGCGATGCTTAGTGAACTGAAAGAGAGTAAGCTTAATAAAAAAATTGAGGCGGTGGAAATCGGAAATAGCCTGACATTAACCAGTCAGCAGAACCACCAAAGCACCCGCATCGGTTATTCAATTGCAGTGCTGACAATGGGTTTTCTGTTCTGTGGAGTCTTTATTGCCGATATTATCGTTAGAGAAAGAAACAATCAGGTCTATAACCGGATATTTCTATCAAAAGCCAGTATTCTCAATTATGTTTTGTCAAAAATGGCCATGATCTTATTAACGGTCGGGATCCAGACAACTATTTTAGCCATGGCAACGCCGCTACTGGTGAGTACTGATTTTGGCATTCCCTTTCCCAGTTATTTGTTTCTGGTTTTTGGTCTGGGCTTATGCATTAGTACCCTTTCAGTGGTCATTGGCACCCTGGTAGGGAATACCATGAATGCGACCTACGCCGTCTTTGCCATCTGGATTGTGTCAAACATCATGGCCGGCTTGTACTTTCCTATCACCAGTGCGGCTCAATGGTGGGTAAAAGCCTCACTGCTGATTCCCCAGCGGTGGGTGATCGTCGCTTCAGAAATGTTGATGACTGGCGAAACCGGGGTTTATGCAATGTACGGGCTGATTGTCGGCTGCTATCTGCTGATCCTTATGGCCGGCACCTCGATTGGCATCATGGTTGGAAAAAAGGATTATTAAACAATTGCATTGAAGTGAAAATCGAAAATGTGATAGAATGTTCGTAAAGTAAAGGTGGATGGGAAGTCAGACAGATGGTTGAAAAGATGAAGGATAACTATTTCTCGATGATGAAGTTTTGCTGTCTGACGGTCATGCTGGCATATGTGATTGTTGACAGTGAGAAATCATTTCAAGCGATCAGCCAGGAGGGGTTTTGGTTGGGATTGTTTGTGGTGGTATCAACCCTTTATGAGTTGCTGGATAAGGAAAAAATCGGCTGCTTGCTTGCTGAAATAATCTTTGCGATAGGGATCTTCGTTTTATTTAGGGAAAGTAGCATCGGTTTTTATTTAATTCCGGTGGCGGTATTGGATACGGTGGTTTATTTTAAACTGCCCCTCGTCGTCGGCTTGATGGTCTTTGCCGGTGTCCTTTTTCGTCCCCCGGATTTAGCCGTTTATATGATTTATAGTATCTTTATTAGTGTTATTTATTTTCAGAATCATGTGCTGATCAAGCGGTATCAAGATAAGCTGGAGAATTATGAGCAGGAAGAGTTTAAACTAAAGGATTCCATTTCGGACAAAGACTTGCACTTTAAAAAGAAACTGGAACAGAACAGCCTGCATTATAAAAATCAAATCCTTACTGAACGGGCCGGAATTTATCAGGCCTTGCATGATAAGTTGGGGCACAGCATTAACGGTTCCGTTTATCAATTGGAAGCCAGTAAGGTGCTGATTCATAATAAACCGGAACAAAGCAGTCGGATCATTCAGGCCGTCATTGATACCTTAAGAGAAAGCATGGATGAAATCCGCTTTATATTGCGGAAGGAAAAACCGGAGCACAAAAAGGTGGCCCTGCATCAGCTTCAGGGATTGTGCGAAGAATGTCGGGAAAAATATGGCATTCAGGCGATCTTGCGACTAGAGGGGGAAGATAAAGAGATCCCCGATCACATTTGGGAAGTGATTTTGGATAATGCCATTGAAGCCGTTTCCAATGCCCTTAAATATGCAAAATGCTCCAGACTGGCCATCGAATTGGTGGTGATGAACAAAATAATCCGTTGCAGTATTTATAATAATGGCACAAGCTGCGAAACAATTGTCGAAGGAATGGGGATTCAGGGAATGAAAGACCGCACCCGAAAAGTAAATGGACTAATTGATATTGATGGTCAAAACGGATTTCGGATCAATATGATTTTTCCGTTAACTTCCGCTTAAGAAAGGCGACAGACATGACTAAAATAAAGGTAATCATTGTTGATGACTCTGATTTTGTACGAGACGGCATGGGCATCATCTTGGGTGTCGATGACGAATTTCATGTCGTTGGCTGTGCTAAAAATGGCGCAGAGGCGCTGGAATTTGCCCAAAAAGAAAAACCGGATGTTTTTTTGATGGACATCCAGATGCCGGAAATGGACGGCATTGCCGCGACCAAAGAGATTGTTGCAAAAGGTTTGGGAAAGGTGTTGATTCTGACCACCTTTGATGATCGCGAGCTGGTGGAAAAGGCGATGAAAAATGGGGCCGACGGATACCTGATCAAAAATCATACCCCGGAACAATTAAAACAGAGCATTAAATCCGTCTATCATGGGGTTCATTTTCTCGACAGTCAGGTGCTTGATAAATTTACCGAACCGGAAACAAAATGCAGCACCGGTTTTGACGGCAGTTTGTTTACCGTCAGAGAGCTGGGGATTATCGAAGCCGTAGCCGACGGCTTATCGAATAAGGAAATTGCCGAAAAACTATTCTTAAGTGAAGGCACTGTTAAGAATTATATCAGTGTGATTCTAGACAAAGGCAATCTTTCCCACCGCACCCAAATGGCTATTTATTATTTAACCGGTCGACGATAAGCAGGAAAACTCAGCCACTCAACTAGAAAGATGTTGTATTTCAACGATTTGGGGTATCCAATAAATAAGTATAGTCTTATTTGGAGGGTACTTTATGCAAGAACAAAAGAAAAAACAGTCGCAGACAGAAAATTTTATCCGAAAAAATTGGCATGCTCTTGAAGAAAAGGTTGTTTTTGAAGCATTAGAGAGTAATCCGGCCGGGCTTGAACCTGGAGAAGCAGCCAGTCGGCAGTCCGCTTATGGTAAGAATGCGTTACCGATGAAAAAGTTGCCGTCGATCTGGACCATTCTGCTTCATCAAATTAAGAATCCGCTGATCTTTATTCTGATTGCGGCGGCAATTTTATCGCTGGCGTTAGGCGATGCCAAGGATGCTATTTTTATTCTGATTGTCATTATTCTAAACAGTGTTTTAGGTGCCTACCAGGAGTACAATGCGGAGAAGAGCGCCGCCAGTTTACAGAATCTGCTTAAGATTAAGGCCAATCTCAGGCGGGGCGGAAAAGAGGTTGAAATTGATTCAGAGGAACTTGTTCCTGGAGATATTGTTTTACTGGCATCGGGAGACAAGGTACCCGCGGATTTGCGCCTGCTGGAGGCTAAAAATCTCGCGTCAGATGAAAGTTTTCTAACCGGCGAATCCATCGAAGCAAGTAAAAAAGTAGGTCGGTTGTCCGAAAATAGGGGCATCGCTGAACGGACGAATATGGCTTATGCCGGCGCCGTAATTACATCGGGCCGGGGAACGGGTATTGTGGTTGAAACAGGGACAAACACCGAAGTTGGTCAAATAGCTGAGCAACTCAGTGAGTCTGAAAGTGCAAGCCCGCCACTGGTCACGCGGATGGAAAAATTCACCAAACAAATTAGTGTGGTGGTTTTACTCATCAGTGTCTTTTTAGCTGTTCTGCTAAGACTGCAGGGGCTTGATTTTGCGGCCATCTTCTTTGTGGTGCTGGCCCTGGCGGTTTCAGCGATTCCCGAAGGGCTTCCGGTAGCACTAACAGTGGCACTTTCGATTGCGGCATCCAAAATGGCAAAACGCAACGTCATTGTCAGAAAACTACCAGCGGTGGAAAGTCTGGGTAGCTGTACCGTGATTGCCACCGATAAAACAGGTACACTGACGGTTAATCAACAAACAGCACGGCAGGTTTTTTTGCCAGATGGACAGAGATTTCACATCTCAGGCCAGGGCTATAATGGTGAAGGAAGTCTTGAGACCGAACAGAAAAATCAGATCTCGGATCAGCAGCAGATACGTTTAGAAAAGTTGGCGGTTTCTTTTATCATGGCAAATGAAGGAACCCTAACACAAGAAAGTGGTGCTTGGACGCATCATGGCGATGCTATGGATGTGGCATTTTTGGCACTGGGCTATAAGCTTAGGATATCACCGGAAGCGGTAAAGTCTGAAAATAGGCTGCTGGAGATGATTTCCTATGAATCGGAACGGCAATTTTCAGCGGCCTTTTATGAGAAAGAAAGCACAACCTTTGTTGCAGTTAAAGGTGCCGTTGAAAAGATACTAAAGTTTTGTGATCAAATGGCAAATCAGGATGAAACGGTTTCTCTCGACCCGACAACGATTGAAAAACAGGCTGAAGCACTGGCTGCTCAGGGTTACCGGGTATTGGGAGTTGCGGGAGGCAAACACCCAGGATATGAAAAAAAGGACCAGTATGAAGATGAGGACCTGCCAGAAATGGTTTTTCAGGGGTTGGTTGCCTTTATTGATCCGCTACGACCAGAAGTGGCTGATGCGGTGGAAGAATGTAAGCAAGCCGGAATAAAGGTGATCATGGTTACCGGCGATCACCCCAAAACGGCAATGGCCATTGCCAAAGAGGTGGGGATTGTCGAGCCCGATGAGGCAGTGGTAACCGGGAAAAAATTAAGTCAGGCAGGATCTTTAGCTGATGCAGAATTTAAAAGTCTGGTTAATTCAACCCATGTCTTTGCCAGAGTTTCACCCAAACAGAAATTGGAAATTGTTGAAGTTCTGATTAACCAGAACGAATTTGTGGCCGTTACCGGTGACGGGGTTAACGATGCCCCGGCGTTAAGACGGGCAAACATTGGGGTTGCCATGGGCTCCGGTACGGATGTTGCCAAAGAGATCAGTTCGATGATTGTAACAGATAACAATTTTGCTTCGATTGTATCCGGTGTGGAAGAAGGGCGCTTCGCCTATGATAATGTGCGCAAAGTAATCTATCTGCTCATTTCAACTGGTGCGGCTGAAGTTGCTCTTTTTCTAGCGGCGATCTTCACCGGGATGCCCTTACCCTTAATTGCGGTTCAGCTACTTTGGCTTAATCTGGTTACTAACGGTATCCAGGGTGTGGCTCTGGCTTTTGAAGATGGCGAGCCAGGAGCTATGAAAAGGAAACCCCGAAAAACCGATGAGAAGATTTTTAATCCCCAGATGATTAGTCAAACAGTGCTCTCAGGCGTTACCATGGGAACCATCGCTTTTGGGTTCTGGTATTACCTGATCATTCTCCAGGGGTGGGATCATATGGCGGCTCGAAATATCGTGCTCCTATCAATGGTATTGATGGAAAATGTCCATGTCTTTAATTGTCGGTCGGAATTTTCATCAGCATTTAAGGTTCCCATCAGTCGTAATTACATATTGGTGATGGGCGTTTTAGCTGCTCAGGGGATTCATATTCTGAGTATGCATCTTCCTTTTATGCAACAAACGCTTGAGATAGAGCCGATTTCAATTTTTGAATGGTTGATAGTTTTTGCTTTTACCCTGCTGCTTTTGCTGGTAATGGAAATCTATAAGGTAATTCGCAAGAAAATGAACGTCCAGGTCAGTTAAATCATTACGAGATAAGAAAAATTTGAAGGATAATAAAAGTTCTAACAAAAAAACGCCATTGGAATTTGAATTCCAATGGCGTTTAGTGGGCGGTAGCGGGTAAGTTTTTATAATTATTTTATCGCAGAGGGTTCTAGTTGCTGCCATTTATTACCCAGAACAGGCGGGGTATAGTGAATCATTTGACGGATCAATTCGTCGGGGTCTGTTGAGACCAGCACCAGCTTTGTGTTGGACGGGTTCATGAAGCCTTCATTGACAATAGTTTGCATCATCGCAATAAAGGAATCAAAAAAGTTTGAAATATTGAAAATCCCAATGGGTTTCTTATGAATCCCCAGTTGTGCCCAACTAAAGGTTTCAAATAATTCTTCGAAGGTCCCCACCCCTCCGGGAATGGCAATAAAACCATCAGATAAGTCGGCCATGGTTTGTTTTCGTTCATGCATGTTTTTTACTTCAATAAAACGAGTCAAACGGTCGTTAATCACTTCGTTGGGAAAAAGGCCTCCGGGCATAACCCCAGTGACACAGCCATTATTATCTAACATATGATTGGCGATTTCGCCCATTAGACCAAATTTTGATCCGCCGTAAACTAATTCAATGTTGTTCTTGACGAGCACCAGACCCAATTTTTTTGTCATTTCTTTGTACTCCGGACGAACACCGAGATTGGAGCCGGAATAAACACAAATTCTTTTCATAATGATGACCTCCTGAAATATGAATGCTAAAGCTAGCAATTATTCTACTTATATCTTAAGATAAGAATATTTAAATGAGATCTTAAATTATAACAAACAAAACCGTAATATAACAAGTTATATTTAGCAGATGCTTAAATAGTTTACAGCAATATTCGACTAATAATCTTTGTATAATACCATTGACACAAAAGAAGCGTAGGCATACAATTAATATGCAAATACAAATCATTTGCACATTAACCAAAAGAAGGTGGTAGGAAAATGAAAAAGATGAGAACATTGCGTGTTTTATCGGGATTAATTCTGGCCGTTTGTCTGTTATTATTAGTAAGTGGCTGCAAGAGCGGCAAAGAAACTTCAGCGATCAGTAATGGTGAGGATAAAAAGCCAATCGTGGCCGTGACCATTGTACCGGAAAAAACTTTTGTGGAAGCCGTTTGCGGCGATCTGGTGGAGGTTATTGCATTGGTACCGCCGGGAAATAGTCCGGAAAATTATGAACCGACACCTCAGGAAATGGAGAAATTCAGTCAGGCAGAGGTATATTTTACTATCGGCGTACCAACAGAGGAAGCAAATATTTTACCAAGTGCAGGAGAGGTTAAGATCGTTTCATTACAGGAAGCAGCAAAGGCTGTTTATCCCGAAAGATTATTTTCCTCGGGCGAAAGAGATCCCCACATCTGGCTTTCACCAAAGCGGGTGGAGGTAATGGTAGAAACCATTGCAAAAGAAATGTCAGCACGAGATCCTGAGAATCAAGCGGTTTATGAAAAAAATGCCGAAAATTATATTGCCAAACTTAAGGCTTTAGACCAGGAAATAATCACCGCTCTGGCACCGGTTCAGAATAAAAAAATTATTGTGTATCATCCGGCATTTGGTTATTTAGCCGATGATTATGGGCTGGAAATGATTGCCCTGGAAGAAGAAGGCAAGGAAGCAACCGCTCAGCAGCTTCAAGCGATCATTGACCTGGCAAAGGCTGAAAATATTAAGGTTATTTTTTATCAGGCCGAAATTGATAGTAGTCAGTCTCAGGCTTTTGCCGATGAACTCGGTGGAAAAACGGTTCAACTAGCTCCGCTGGCAGAAAATTATATTGAAAATCTACAAATGATGGCAAAGACGATGGTCGAGGTTATGCAGTGAAAAATAAAGTCGTACAGGTGGATAATTTAACCGTCTACTATGGACAAACACCGGCAATTGCCGGTGTTTGTCTTGATGTTTATGAAGGTGAGTATTTAGGGATCATTGGACCCAACGGCGGTGGAAAAACAACGTTGCTAAAAACAATTTTAGGAATCAACCCGCCAACGGAGGGAACCGTCCAGATATATGGAGAGCCGATTGCGAAGAAACGGACACTGATGGGGTACGTTCCTCAGTATGCAGCCATGCATAAGACATTTCCGATTACGGTATTTGAAGTGGTTTTAACCGGTCGGATCAAAGCTGGCTTTAAACCCTTTTTTCATTACTCGGAAGAAGATAAGGAGATCGTCGTGAATTTATTGGCAAAGGTTGGGCTTAGTGATCTGGCAAACCGGCAGATTTCTCAGCTTTCAGGGGGAGAATTTCAAAAGATGTTAATCGCCAGAGCATTGGCAGTTAAACCGAAACTGCTGCTTTTGGATGAACCCACAGCCAGTGTGGATGCGGTATCACGTGAGCAAATATATGGTCTTTTAGAGGAACTCAACAAAGAAATGACGATCATTCTGGTGACCCACGATCTGCTTGCCGTATCCTCTTATGTGGGGCGACTAGCATGTTTGAATACAAAATTGGTTTATCATGGCGAGCCTGAATTGACGGAAGATGTGGTTAACCATCTTTACGGCTGTGCAGTTGATCTCATTGCCCATGGCGTTCCTCATCGGGTACTAAAGGACCACGGGGAGGATTGCTGAGATGTTAGAGGCATTATCTAAATATCAATTTTTACAGAATGCTTTTTTTGCCGGGATTTTAGCCAGCATAGTTTGTGGGTTGATCGGGGTGATCATTGTTGAGCGAAAACTGGTAATGATGAGCGGTGGCATTGCCCATACGGCCTATGGTGGGGTTGGTTTGGGCTATCTGCTAGGTTTTGAGCCGATTATTGGGGCCTTTGTTTTTTCAGTCTGTGCCGCGTTGGGAATTGGTTATATTAATAAAAAGGGCGGAGCTGAATCGGATGTTGTCATCGGTCTGTTCTGGTCAGTTGGTATGGCACTGGGGATTTTTTTTATTGCCTTGATGCCCGGCTATCCGCCTGATTTGAGTTCCTATCTTTTTGGGAGTATTCTATCGGTTACACGCTTTGATCTTTATTTGATGATCGGCTTAACACTGATTGTCGTTTTTGTGGTGGTGGTGTTTTTTAATCATTGGAAGGCCTATCTGTTTGATGAGGAATTTGCTACTATTTTAGGTGTTAATACGAGAATACTAGAGTATGGTCTTTTGATTCTGGTGGCAATGACCGTGGTGGTGCTGATTCGGGTTGTCGGAATTATTCTGGTTATTGCCTTGCTGACCGCCCCGGCGGCATCAGCGGGAATGCTTAGCTCAAATTTCAGAAATCGGATGTTTTATGCTATAATATTAGGGATTATCTTTTGCCTATCGGGCATGTGGATTTCGTATGAGATGAACATCGCTTCAGGTGCGACGATCGTTATTCTGTCAGTGGGATGTTATTTTTGTTTGTATCTGGGTCAGGCAATCAGACGCAAAATAAATCGGAACGCTCAGAAAAGTCGAAGTAAGCGGAATGAGGAAATCAAATGAAAAAGTTGGATATGCGTGAAAAACTGAAAAATAACGGGATGAAGTCGACAAAACATCGGGTGGCGATTCTGGAGATACTGATAAAAAAAGATCAACCTGTTTCAGCCGAGAATATATTTTTTGACATGCAGAAAATGGATGTGTCCATCAATTTGTCAACCGTTTATCGAAATCTTGAAGCTTTGGCAGAAAAGGGACTGGTGACAAAATTAAGTTTGTCGGGGGACAACCGTTCGGTGTTTGAGTATAATAAAATGGTCCATCGGCACTATCTGATTTGTTTGGGTTGTAAAAAGATCCTGGCCATTGAGCATTGTCCCATTAAAAGCTATGAACATCAAATTGAAGACGAAACCGATTATGAAATTGTTGGACACAAACTGGATCTTTATGGTTATTGTCCTAAATGTAAAAAAAATAATCCCGGCTATCAGCCAAAAAATTCGCAGGACTGAATTATGAAGATTTGTTAAAGATTTGTTAAGCGCATTGATAAAGTATACCGTGGATGCTATACTTTTTTCATGAAGAAAAAAGGAGCATATTGATGAAGCTGGATTACCGACTCACTGTTTTAGTAGGCCTGGGTTTTATGACTGTTAGTGCATTTTGGAGCCTGTATGATTTTGTGATTCCAATGATTATGTTAAAAGCCTTTGAATTTGGTGATACCATGGCTGGTGTGGTTATGTCCCTTGACAATGTTTTGGCGTTGTTTATGTTGCCTCTATTTGGGATGCTTTCGGATAATACCAGTACCAGGATGGGGAGACGGATGCCCTATATTTTAGGCGGTACGGCAATGGCAGTGGTCTCCATGTTGATCATTCCCTATGCGGTGATGGCCAATAAACTGGGGTTGTTTATTGTCGCCTTGGCTTTAGCACTGTTATCAATGTCCCTTTATCGATCACCGGCAGTGGCCCTGATGCCTGATGTGACACCAAAACCGCTTCGCTCCAAGGGCAATGCAGTGATTAATCTGATGGGTGCCGTCGGCGGGATTATGGTTTTGGCGATGGTCGCACTGCTGGCACCAGACAAAGCTAACATCAACTATTGGCCGCTGTTTTTGGGAACGGCCGGTGTTATGGTAGTGGGTGTCATTATTCTTAAACTGACCGTCAATGAACCGGCAGAAGTTATCAAAATGCGTCATAACAGTGCGACTTTGGGGATTGATGTTGAAGAAGCGGAGCATGACGATACCCTGGTCACTCATGAAAGACTTCCCAAAGAATATCGAAAGAGTCTGATTTTTATCCTTTTGTCGGTCGCCTTATGGTTTATGGGATATAATGCGGTAACCTCGGCCTTTTCTAAATATGCCATGGTTTCGTTGAATATGCAGGAATCCCAGTCGGCATCGATTTTAATGGTGGCCAGTATAGCCGCCATCATTTCTTTTATTCCAGTTGGGATTCTTTCTTCTCGGATTGGACGAAAGAAGATGATCCTTGTGGGTGTGGTGGTGCTGGCCACGGTTTTTGGAACATCGGCATTCTACACGGGATTTAATCCCCTGCTGTTTGTGTCTTTTGCTCTGGCTGGGATTGCCTGGGCGGCGATTAATGTCAATTCTCTGCCAATGGTGTTGGAAATGTCCAAGGGAGCCAACATTGGTCGCTATACCGGTTATTATTATACGGCATCGATGGCAGCTCAGGTGATTACACCGATTATTTCCGGTGCACTACTGGAACATTTGGGATATCATACCTTAATGCCCTATGGGGCTTTGTTTGTCGGGCTGGCATTTTTAACGATGATGATGGTGAACCATGGCGATTCAAAACCGATTATCGGGCCATCCAAGCTGGAGTTATTTGATGTGGCAGACTGATGATTTAGAGAAACGACGAGGCAGAAGATGATCATCATTATAACAATGGTAACCGTTGGCGTAATACTTTTATATCTGTTTATGATTTCGCCGGCTCAGTTGCCCCCCAATTCAGACACGAGACTCTGGCAATATCATTACGCCCATCGCGGCCTTCATAATAAGGATCGGTCGATTCCGGAAAACTCGGTGTTAGCCTTTGAGAAGGCCGTTGAGGCCGGATATGGGATGGAGCTGGATATCAATCTCAGTGCCGATGGACAGGTGGTGGTTTTTCATGATGACAATCTTCTGCGGGTCTGTGGTGTGGATAAATTGATCACCGATTGTTCCCTGATGGAACTTTTAGGATATCGCCTGGAACAGACCGGTGAAGGGATTCCCCTTTTGACGGATGTTTTGAAACGGGTCAATGGCCAAACACCACTTATCGTAGAGTTGAAAAACACCAAAAATTGGCAGCTGCTTTGTGAAAAAGCCGCAGCGATTCTGGATCATTATCCGGGCTCTTATTGTGTGGAGTCTTTTCATCCCGGCATTGTCCGATGGTTTTACAAAAATCGGCCGCTGGTGATCAGAGGACAGCTATCAGCTAACCATCGCAGCTTTGAAGAATTGCCGGTATGGCAAAGTCTAATGATTGCATCAATTCTGACAAACGTGGCGGCCCGTCCTCATTTTGTGGCCTATGACCATAAAGATGCCCATCATCGGCTCAGTCTTCGTCTTTTCCGCCAATTAGGCGGTAAACTGGCTGGTTGGACAATCCGAGATACGGATGATCCCCTGCGGTGCATGAGGTTTTTTGATGTAATTATCTTTGAATTTTTCAGACCAGCGGTTTAAAAAACAAGATTTTACAGAAAATAGTTTAAATACTAATCTATTTTTAATGAAAGATTGAGAAAATAGTAGGGTAAATAAAAGAACATGGGTTTATAATAGATACTAGCGGTAAAAAAGAAGTGATCAGGTTATTGTGAAACAGACAAACAACCTAGTGTTTTTGCGATCGCAAAAATTTAAGAGAAAGGGACTGATTTGAATTAGATTAGCAAAAGTAGGTAAGGTTACATGACAGTGTATATCGTGGCAGGAATAGCCATATTTATCATTTATATTTTGTTGCTGCTCCCGGGCAGGATGCCAAAGGAAGTCGATGATCGATTGTGGACCAGTTATTATGCCCATCGGGGCTTGCACCAAAAGGATAAGACAATCCCAGAAAATTCGATGGCAGCCTTTAAAAAAGCAGTCGATGCCGGCTATGGAATTGAAATGGATTTAAATCTTACCGCAGATGGAAAAATCGTTGTGTTTCACGACGATAATTTATTACGTTTGTGTGGAGTGGAGCGGTTAATAACCGATTGTACCTATGAGGAATTATTGGCCTATAACCTGGGAAACACGGAAGAGAAAATCCCTCTGTTTGACGAGGTTCTGAGAATGGTGGATGGTCGGGTTCCCTTAATTGTCGAACTGAAAAATACGAAATATCTCAATGAACTCTGTGCAAAAACAGCAAGTCAGCTTGATGAATATGACGGGCTTTATTGTGTCGAATCTTTTCATCCTTTAATTGTCAGATGGTTTTATAAGAATCGGCCTGATGTAGTAAGAGGGCAGCTTTCAGTCGGTAGAAAAAGTCTCAAAGGGCTGGATGTTAAGTTCTGGCAATGGTTGTTAATTATTTCATTTGGAACCAATTTTATCACGCGCCCGCATTTTATGGCATTCTGTCACGGGGATGCCCGGCGGAAATTGGGTCTTAGCCTGTTCCACTTGTTGACCGGAAGGCTGGTCGGATGGACAGTTCAGGATACCGATGACATTGAGTATTGCAAGAAAAAATTTGATGCAATTATCTTTGAATATTTCGAACCATGAGTTTAAGGCAAAAGGTCGTAGCAGATCAGGGGATGTGCTAGGCCTTTTTTGGGTTAAAGGAGTAAAGATTCCAAGAATTCTTTTTTATACTATTTAAAGAGCAACGCTCATTGACAGACTTCGATTTTCACAATATACTTGAGAAAAGTAAGTAAAATTAATCAGGAGGAAGCAATGGCAATACGACAACTTCGGCTTGATGAGGATCCAATCCTCAGAAAAAAATGCAAAGAAGTAAACGAAATCGATGAAAAAATACAAATGATTCTCGATGATATGCTAGAAACATTACAGAGTATTCCCAATAGTGCTGCAATTGCCGCCAATCAGGTGGGTATCCTAAAGCGATTGGTGGTTATTAATATGGGTGAAGGGGTGATAAAACTGG
Organism: Acetobacterium carbinolicum; assembly: GCF_047456275.1. Taxonomy (GTDB): domain Bacteria; phylum Bacillota; class Clostridia; order Eubacteriales; family Eubacteriaceae; genus Acetobacterium; species Acetobacterium carbinolicum. The sequence continues at coordinate 3,763,002 of NZ_CP173357.1, read as the reverse complement.
TTAATCCCGAAATCATTGAGACCAGTGGCGAACAGGAGTGCACAGAAGGTTGTCTGAGTTTTCCGGGAAAATTTGGAACGACCATCCGTCCCCAAAAAGTTACTGTTAAAGCGCGCAATGAAAAGGGTGATGAAATCATCATTGATGGCGAAGATGATTTGGCCAAGTGTTTTTGCCATGAATTGGATCATCTGGATGGGGAAGTATTTATTGATAAGGTGATCACATTTCTTGACGTTTAAATATGGACCTTTAAAAGGTTTTAATAAAAGGATCGCATATGAAAATTGATCGGCTAATCGGGATACTATCGATTCTTCTACAGCAAAAAAAAGTGACGGCTCCTTACCTGGCAGAGATGTTTGAAGTCTCCCGCCGAACCATTAATCGGGATATTGAAGACATCTGCAAGGCTGGAATTCCGCTGACGACAACCCAGGGAGCAAACGGCGGGATCGCCATTATGGAAGGCTATAAGATCGATAAAACGCTATTATCATCAGCGGAGCTGCAGTCTATATTGGCAGGACTTAAGAGTTTGGACAGCATTGCCGGAACCAATCAATATCGGCAATTAATTGATAAACTGGCAGTGCGTGGGGGAGTGACCCAGCCGGATAATCATCTTGTTATTGATCTGTCCTCACACTATAAAAATTCATTGGCCCCCAAATTTGAAACCATTAAAAAAGCCATTGATCAGAGGCAGGTCATTTCTTTTTATTACTATTCACCAAAAGGCGAAAGCAGCCGACAGATTGAGCCTTATTTGATTGTCTATCAATGGTCATCCTGGTATATCTGGGGCTATTGTCCGGAGCGTTGTGATTACCGACTTTTTAAGCTCAATCGGCTCTGGAACCTGCAGGTGCTGGATGAGACCTATGAGCCCCGGATTCTGCCAGAATATAACACTCAGAAGCAATTGGCCATGCCCAGCCAGATTCATCTGGTGGCAGAATTTGACCCCGCTATGAAATGGCGGCTGATTGATGAATATGGGATGGACTCTTATCAAATGACCAGGGAAGGAAAACTCCGCTTTGAATTTTATTTCTCAAGCCAAGAAAATCTTTTTAGTTGGCTGCTGAGCTTTGGTGATGGGGTAGAATTAATAAAACCTGAAGCACTAAGAGAAGACTTTTTGATGATTGCGAAAAAAATTGCTGAAAAATACCAGTGATTGATTTAAACATGACAGACTGGTGTCGTGATTAGTCAGGTAGAATAAACTAAAAACAAGGAGGATTAAGAAATGAAATTTGAAGCACCGATGCTGGTGGTGGATGATATCAATCGTTCACGGGCTTTTTATTGTGATGTTTTTGGTTTGGAAGTGGTGATGGATTTTGGTGAAAATATTACCTTTAACGCAGGATTTTCGCTCCAGGATAAAGCGCTTTGGGCGAAATTTATTAATGCCGACGAAAAGTCGATTGTCTATCGGGGTAACGATATGGAGATGTACTTTGAAGAAGAAAATCTTGATGACTTTTTAAAACATCTGAAAAGTTTTGAAGGGATAAACTATTTACACGATGTCGAGGAAGCCGCCTGGGGGCAGCGAGCCATCCGCTTTTATGATCCGGATTACCATATCATCGAAGTGGGCGAAAGTATGGCCATGGTTTGCCGGCGTTTTCATGACCAGGGGATGACGGTGGATGCCATTGTGGAGCGGACCATGATGCCAGCGGAAGCGGTTAAGAGTTTTCTATTATAAATAAGCTTAAATTTAATCTAAATAGGAGAATCCCTTATACAGAAATGTGAAGGGATTCTTTTCCGTTGTTTTTAGAAATGTTATAATAAAATAGTTGAAATTGAGAAAAGAAGGATATAAATATGAGCAGAGACATTATCATCCGTAGGGCGAAGGCCTCAGATGCACAAGACTTACTGGGCATTTATGCGCCCTATGTCAGAGAAACCGCGATTACCTTTGAATATACCGTCCCGTCCCTTAAAGAATTTAGTGAACGAATAAATAAGACCTTAACTAAATATCCTTTTTTAGTGGCCGTGCATGAAGCGCAAATTCTTGGCTATGCTTATGCTTCGGCGTTTAAAAACCGGGCCGCCTATGACTGGGCGGTGGAAACCACCATCTATGTCAAACAGGACAACCGTCAAAGCGGGGTGGGAAAAAAACTCTACCAGAACTTAGAGGCAGTTTTGAAAAAGCAGAACATTTGTAATTTGTATGCCTGCATTGCCTATCCCAATCCCGGGAGTATCGGTTTTCATGAACACCTGGGCTTCCAAACCATTGGTCATTTTTCAAAATGCGGTTATAAATTTGAAACCTGGTATGACATGGTCTGGATGGAAAAAATAATTGGTGAGCATGGTGCCAATCCAAAATCAGTTATCCCCATCACTGAATTGGAGGCGTAAATAGTTAAACCGGGCTTCGAGTCGGTATTGCCGATGTCATTATTGGGCGCAGTATCAAGTAAAAATTTTTAAAATAGGGAAAGCTAAAAAGTGCAGCGGATTTAACAAAAAAGCAATAGACAAATCACAAAAAAAAGAATACACTGTGAATAAAAAAATTTACGAAATAGATCTTAACGATGCATAAAAATTAAACTTGGAGGCGCATAGTGAAAACGATCAACTTAAAACTGATGCTGATTCATCGTGGAACACGGACCCATTCGATCACTCAAATTGAGCCCATCGGTCATATGTCATTGGCGGAAATGATGGCCAGTAAAGGACTTGATGTAGCTGTTTTTTCCGGCGAGCTGTTAAGAGGACTGGAATTTCTGGATCGGAGTGGCGCGGATAAAAATACGGTGGTGGGTTTATATTGTGATTATGAGAATCAGTCGGCCGTTTTAAGTTTTACCAAAGAAATAAAAAAGCGCTATGGTGCCATTGTTTTTATCGGCGGGCCCCAGACGGTGGGTTTGGGTGAAGACTTTTTGCGCGCCAGCCAGGCCGATGCGATTATGCGGGGAGAAGGTGAGTATTCCCTTTACGAAGCGATCCACGCCATTCAAAATGAAGCAAGAGAACGATGGGAAAATATCTCCGGTATGTGTTCATTTCGGAATGATGGCAGCTATTATGATAATGACATTTATCCAGCCATTGAAAATTTAGACGAATTGCCAATCATCACCGGTACAATTAAATCTGCCCAGCATCAGGGCATTAATCATATGGCAGTCATGTCAGGACGAGGGTGTCCTTTCCACTGCTCTTTTTGTTATGAGGGGGGAAATAGCAAGAACGTCCGGCGCCGCAGTGTTGAAAATGTGATGAAAGAAATCCGCTGTCGGCTTAAACAAAACCCCAATGTGAAGTACATCTTTTTCGGCGATGATACCTTCACCCTGGACAAGGAACGGGTGCGGACTTTTTGTGACCAACTCAAAGAGTTGCGCAAAGAACACGATTTTGTCTGGTTCGCCGATGCCCACGTCAATATTGTCATCAAGTATCCGGAAATTGTAAAAATGATGGTGGATGCTGGTCTGGTGCGGATGCAGATCGGCATTGAGAGCTGTAACCAGCATATCATTGATATTTATAACAAAAAAATAAAGCGGGAAGGACTTTTTGACGTCATCGAGATCTGTCACGCCGCCGGATTGCCTCAATTGGTGGGGAACATCATCATCGGCGGGGCACTGGAAACCCGGGAAACCCTGGATTTTACCTTTGATACGGTTAATGAAATGATTAAAGCTGGTCGGGGGATGGTAGAAGTCGTCAGCACCTTTTATATGCCCTTCCCGGAAACCGCGATGTCAAAAGATCCCGCAGCCTTCGGGATTATTGTAAAGGATGAAAAAGCCCTTACATCGGTGGGTGATTTTCCGGTGATTGAAACTAAAACCCTGAGCATCGAAGAAATCTGTGCGGCTCGAAATGCGTTTTTCGAAGAAAATATCAGACTGATGCGAAAAATGCTAAACGATGGCGAAATTCCTGATGCGGTCATTTTACAAAGCTATGCGCTCAGTGAAAAATACGGTCTCAGTGGGATGTGGCAGGGACTGGCCTATTCCCGGTACCCCTATTTTGATGCCCAGTATAAAGCCCGCGTTCGTGGGGATAAGCTGACGAAAGATTATCCCGGAGAGACGGTGTTTGCGACGCACCCGCAACGGATCGCTCTGCTTTCTCTGACCCCCGAGCTGGCGGCAGAAATTCCGGTGTTAAACGGATTTGTTTATTCTCCCTTTGAATTTGAAGTTTTAAAATACAGTTCCGGAAAACTGACGATGTTTGAGATGGCCGAAATACTTTTTCCGGAATACCAGAAGAGCTTTGAGAATTTTGACGCGTTTAAGTTGCATCTGCTAGATACTATCAAAAAACTCGAAGCTGTTGGTATGTGTGTATTGTCAGGTTCACTGAGTGCGAAAGTGGCAGATAAAGAATGGGAGAATCGGGGAGAAACAGTGAAAAAAACAGTTGAGGATGTCGTGAAAAATAAGTTTATGCTGTTTAAGTTATCAACCATTGGGATGGAAATTGCCGGCTTTAGCCGAAACGGTGCCTTTCTGGGTATCTATGGTCTGGCAAGCTATCTGGATTCGAAGGGTTATGACACCATTGTTTGTGAATGCCGACCAGATCAAGCGATCGATTATTTGAAACGATACCCCTTCAACGAAATTTGCGGTATTGGCTTTTCGGTAGACTTTGAAAATAAGCATGTGGTTAAAAAAGTTAGTGCGGCAATTACACAAATGCATAATATTCCAGTGCTGATTGGCGGACCCGAAGCCATTTCTCTGGATGAAGACGATCTGCGTCAGTCTCAAGCGGTAGCCATTGTCAGAGGCGAAGGTGAACTGGCAATGGTGGCGGTTCTTAATGCCTTAAAAGAAAACAAAAGCCTGGATGGGATTGCCGGAATCTGTTATCTCAACGAAAAAGGTGAGTATATCGATATGGGCGAAGGTCCAGTGGTAGAGAATCTGGATGAACTACCGTTTCCGGCCTATCATAAAAGCATTACTCCGATTGATTATGCCAGTCTTTATCTCATGAGCAGCCGGGGCTGCCCCTATCATTGTGTTTTCTGCCATGAAGGAGCTTTGAAGCGGCCAATGCGGCAGCGGAGTGTAGCAAACGTTATTGCCGAAATGAAACATTTTCTCCTTAAATACCCGGAGCTCAGTTATTTTAAATTCTGTGACGACACCCTGGTCACCGACCCTAAATGGCTGGATACCTTTTGCCGTGAGGCTAAAGCGCTTCAGGCCGTGAAACCCTTTCAGTTCTATTGTGAGGCTGATGTGGTGTCCTTAAGCCGACGACCGGAAGTCCTTAAGTTGATGGTGGATGCCGGCCTTAACCGGCTTCAAATTGGTATTGAAACCGTGGATAAGGCGATGCTCAAGATTTATCGTAAAAATATTTCACCGGAAATGGTGGAAACTGTTGTTAAAGCGGCCTACGATGCCGGGGTGCAGCAGGTCTTCGGAGCGTTGTTAGTGGGTGGTCCCTTTGAAAATCGTGAGCACATTGAAAAAAACAAGGCCTTCGGCGCCAAACTGTTGCGACTGGGCCCGGGGATGATGGAAATTGCGCCCAGTATTGTGATGCCCTACCCGATGACCGATATTGGGCTGCACCCCGATAAATACGGGCTGACAATTTACGATAAACAGGGACTGGGCTGCATTTCTGATTACCCGATTATGGATAGCGAAACCATGGATCGTCGGGAGATCATGGCGGCCTATCAAGAATACCTTCAGAGCTTTGTCGATGAGATCAAGATCATGCTTAGCGATGGCGAACTGGGTCATGAGGATATTTTAAGGTGCTATCAAACATCGATGGCTTCAAATGGGCCCAAATATTGGATTAATATTATTTCTCACCATAAGCCGACCTTAACCGCTTATTACACGATGCTGGCCCGGGAATCCGCCAGCCGGGTTATCGATGTCGATCCGGCAGAGCTGCCGAACTGGCGACCTCAGCGAATGATTGAGATGTGGCGGGATATCGATTTTTCCCAGGGTTATCCGCTGTTATGGGGTAAGGCATTGTCACCCTTTGAATACGAAATTATGAAATACTGTACCGGCAAAAGTACCATCATTAGCATTGCTGAGATCCTTTATGAGCGATTCGGAAAACCATTTAATGAAGGCGTGGATGAATTAATGGAGCGGATCATTGAAACTCTGAAAGTTTTTGATAAAAAATACTGGTTGCTTGTTGTTCCGTACTAGAAAATGGGTAATAAAATGAAAATACTACTTAGCAATGTGTCAAAAAAATACGAAACAAGTGCTCATGATTATTTGGGACTCTTTTATCTGGCCGGAGCGCTGGAAGAAGCTGGGTTTGAACCCCTTGTTTTTCATGGCAAACCGGAACACCTACTGGAACAGGTAAAAAAGAACCAGCCGGATGCCGTGGGCTTTTCCTGTGATTTTGATAATGTTCAAATTATTGAGGATTTATCTAAAAAAATAAAAGCAATCGATAATATTCCCATTGTGGTTGGTGGCCCTCAAAGCATTGGTCTGGGACAAAAGTTTTTAGAAGACAGTCAGACTGATTTTATCTTAAGAGGCGAGGGTGAAGTGTCATTGCCGCTGCTTCTTAAGGCTGTTTTAAAAGAAGAAGGAGATTTAAGTGCGATCAATGGATTGGCAATGATCAAAGACGGGATTTTCAGAGAAACCCCGCCGGAAATTATCTCCGATCTGGATGCCCTGCCGCTGCCGGCCTATCACGCCTCACTACATATTGATCACGCTTATGGCAAGTTGATTTTTACCGGTCGGGGCTGTCCTTATCAATGTGCCTATTGTGCGCCCAGTCCTGGCAAGCACAAGGTTCGGTTGCGCAGCATGCCGTTAGTGCTGGAAGAAATCAGACTAAACCTAAAAAACAATCCGGATTTAAATTATATTATTATCATGGACGATACCTTTACCCTCAATCGGGAGCGGATTGAAGCATTTTGTCAAGGAATGAAAGAAATTAGAAAAGACCGCGATCTGGTCTGGTATTGCGAATGTCATGTGGGCCGAATCAAAGACTGGATGGATATTCTGCCGACGATGATTGAGGCCGGGCTGATCCGCTTGCAGATTGGTATTGAGTCTGGTGATCAGAAGGTTGTTAACCAATACAACAAGCATGTACAGATTGATGACATCATTGAATTTGTGACTTACGCTGCCGACTGTGGACTGACCCAAATTGCTACCAACTTTATTGTCGGCGGTCCTGAGGAAGAAGAGGGGGCAACCGCGACGCTGATAAAAACCCTGATTAATCAGGCTCCCGGGGTTATTGATATTATTACTGGCTTTTTAAGAGCATATCCCGGTACCCCGATCTTTGAGAATCCTGAAAAATTTAATTTACAACTGCATGATCAGTCAGGTCGCTTATCTGGCGATGACTATCCTTTTGTTACGCCATTGGGATATAGCCAGGATCAGGTGATGAAAAACCGTCAAGAACTCAATAAGGTCATTCGGCAAAGCATGCAACATAAAATCAAAAATCATGAATTAAAACAAAATGCGGTAATGAAACAGTTTAAAGCCGCCCTGAATTATGGTATTAGGAGCCGCTGGTTTGAGGAAATTTCTGCCAATCCAAGAGCCTATGAATATTATTATGTCTTGTATTTGAATGAAGGACAGGCTTTTGAGCCCGCTCTGGATTTCACCCGGGACTACCCACAGCGTACCTTTGAATTGTGGCGCACCATGACCTTTACCGAAGGTTTTCCCAAACTTGACGGTATGGCGCTTTCGCCGCTGGAATATGAGCTACTGCTGCGTTGTGCCGGAAAAAGAAGCCTGGCCGAGTTAGAAACTGAATTGTTTTTAAGGTTCGGTGGTCCCTATCAAAACCAGGCCGAATTCCATGAAAAATTAGTTGATATTTTATATCAATTTAATTTTAAATATTGGTTAACCCATTTTATGATTTAGCCAAAAAATTTAAGGAGGAAGAACATGAGTATTGATGGAGCAAGAGCGTTGGCCGCAAAAGTATTAACCGATGAGGCATTGGCAAAACAACTGGATGAAGCAAAAACTGGGGCAGAATTTGACGCAGTGGTTGCAAAATTAGGTTACAGCTGTACTGCTGATGAATTTCATGCTGCTTTTAAAGAAGCACAAGCCAAACAACCAATCACAGACGATCAATTGGATCAGGCTGCTGGCGGTTTAAGTATTGTTGGCGTGGATTATGCCTTTACAGCAACACAAACAGCGAGAGCTTAATAAGCGAAGAAGGGGTTCTGCCCCTTCGAAGGTTGTCGGTGCTAGGTTATCTTTTTGACAGCCTTCGAAGGGGGAGAAAGAGACGATGGAACTATTATTGATTAAATCACATCGCTATGTCAGCGGTTATATTCCCGGCAGTAATCTGGGAATGAATATATTGATCCAACTCTTAAGACAAAAAGGCTATCAGGTTGAGATGTTTCAGGGCTATGCCAAAGAAGCATTGAATTATGTTATCGATTTGATGAAGCAAGAAGACAAACCCAAAATCATCGGTTTCTACTGTGATTTTAACAATGTTCACTGGGTGAAAACATTTGCTCAGGAAGTAAAAAAGCGCTATCCTGATGTGATCCTGCTGGCCGGAGGGCCGCAAACCGCTGGGATGGATGCCAAATTTTTAAAAGAAACCGCCATTGCGGCGGCCTGTATCGGCGAGGGTGAAGAAACCATTCTGGAGTTGATGGATTATTTTATCAAAAACAAAGGTTCTCTCAATGAAATTCAAGGAATTACTTATCTCGATAAAACAGGAACCCTGGTGGAAACCGAACCACGAAAGCCCCCGGAAGAACTGGATGATATTCCCTGGCCGGATATTACGCTGACCAACGATTATAAGTATTATCAGTTGTTACCGATCTTGACTGGTCGGGGTTGTCCCTTTGGTTGTACCTTCTGTTATGAAGGGGCTAATGCCAAACGGGTTCGGCGTCATTCGGTGCCATCCCTGATGACTGAAATCCGGGAGAATTTCAGGCGCGATCCGGCCATCAATTATATCAACTTTCTGGATGATACCTTTACGCTGGACCATAAGCGGGTTAACCAGATTTGTGAAGAAATAAAAGAGATCCGCAAAGTCTATGATTTTGTCTGGTTTGCCAGTGCTCACATCTCAACGATTGATAAGCATCGGGAGATGGCAAAAAATATGGCGGCGGCAGGGCTAAAAAAAATATTCTTTGGTTTGGAATCCGGCAGTGATGGGGTTTTAAAGAGTTACAATAAAAAAATAAACAAAAAAATGGTGGTGGATGTCATTGACCATTGTGTTGAATCGGGGATTCATGGCATTTCTGGCAACATTATTATTGGCGGTCCCCACGAAACGGCGGAAACCATTAAAGAATCTGAAGATTTGATTATGGAATTGCTTTACCGGGCTCCGGGACAGTTTGAAACGGCTTATTTTTCATTTCTGCCCTATCCCAAGACGCCCATTACGCTTAATCCGGAAAAATTTGGGATGGAAATCTATGAGGAATTGATTGATTGTTGCAATGAGGATATTCCCCTTTCCCGCACCAAAGAACTGGATTTTACGGATCTGATCAATATCCGCTTGCAGGCCAACAAACGACTCCAGAATGAAATGCGCAAAATCTATTTTGATGGAAAAATCCCCGAAGCGGTGATTCTGGATTCCTACCGACTGGGTCGACAATACGGGGTTTTTACCCGTTGGAATGACTATGTCTATAAAAATATTCCGATTGATGATGCGTATTGGAAAATGCGCGCCTCGGATGAGTATGTTTTGAGTGTTGAGTTGGGAAAAAATAATGAAGCGGCGATTGTCCACCGGACCTTTGAACTGTGGCTTTACACCGATGTCAGTGGTAAAAAACCACAGATATTTGATCAGGAACTGGATGAAATTGACGATACCCTGCTAAAATTATGCAATGGCAAGCTGTCAAAAAAAGAAGTTCTGCAACAGGGGAAAATGAAACTCGATCCGCAGGGAAAAAATGCCAATTTCTATCGCCAGGCACAGCAAGCCCTTGATAAATTGGAGGGGAATAAGTGGATTTTATACCGGAAGCCTTAAACAAGAAGCCCGAAGTTCTACTAATCTACACGCAACGGATGATCCGCGGACGGACCTTTGAAATGATTGAAAATCTGGGCATTCTAACGCTGGCGGCTCAACTCAATGCCAATGGCTTTGAGGCAAAGGCTTATACGGGCATTACCACCGACGCGGTGAAAACCATTAAAAATATGAAAGACCGCCTGTTTGCGGTCTGTTTTTACTGTGATTTTGATAATCAGTCAGCGGTGGCTGCCATCATCAGCTATTTAAAAAAACATTATCATTTTTACGTTGTGTTAGGAGGCCCTCAAACCCTCCATATGACTGAAAAGGATCTGGGCAGCTTTCAAGCCGACGGTATTTTAAAAGGAGAAGGCGAAGAAACCCTCTTAACCTGGTTAAATGCAAAAATCAGGGGCGAAGCGGTCCTTGTTCCCGGAGAAATCCAGCCAGCTCAGAACGCTGATTACATCTATCTGGAAGACTTTTCAAAGTATGCCTTGCCCCGAAATGAAGATGTACTTGATTATCATGAACGTCCACTGTTGTCAGTAATTACGGCCAGAGGCTGTCCCTATCGTTGTGCTTTCTGCTTTGAGGGGGGAAATTCTAAAAATTTGAGAATGCGAACAGCGAAAGATGTGCTGGATGAAATAGAAGCCCGCTTAAAAAGAAGTCAACGACCCCGGTACCTGTTTTTTTGCGATGATACCTTTACCACCAATCCGGTCAGGCTGCGGAAAATCTTATCTGGAGTAAAACGGCTAAGGGAAAAATATGATTTTGTCTGGTTTTGTGAAGGTCATCCCGGATTTCTGGTGAAACATCTGGAATTCATTAGAGAAATGATTGACAGCGGCATGGTGCGAATGCAAATCGGCATGGAGTCCGGGGTCGACGATGTGCTCAAAGCTTATGGTAAACAGGCCAGCCCCGAGGACATCAAAAAAGTGGTTGAGATCTGCTATGCTGCCGGATTACCGCAACTAACCGGGAATTACATTATCGGCGGGGCCTTTGAAACAGCCGAAACATTGGCTACAACCACTAGAAAAGCGTTAGAATTACTGGATCTGGCCCCCGGAATGCTGGACTTATCGACAACGTTTATTATGCCCTTGCCCGGTACCCAGATTTATAATCAACCTGAAAAATTTGGGATCGTTCTGGAAGACCGGGAATGCCTTACCAACCTGGAGGATTTTCCGGTTAATCATACCAAAGAATTATCGCTGCCGGAAGTCTGCATGGGTCGCTCCCGATTTATTACCGCAGTTTCTAATAAAATGAAAGAACAATATGAACACGGTCTGATTACCAAAGAACGGATTCAAGCCGATTTCAAGCTGGCTTTTAACTATGGGATTGCCGCGGGATATCTTAAATTTATTTATGGTAAAAATAATCTGATGGTGGAGTATTATAAAAAACTGATCGACTATCAGGGTCTTCTTAAAGAATGGCATGAACTCAGTGAGCAAGAAAAAAACACCTGGGTCATCCAGAGGATTCCTGATTTTTCGCTGTTTGATATCAATACGCTAAGTCAGTTAGAAATCGATATTCTGGCCGGCGCGGGTAGCGATACGATTGGAGAAACAGCAGAAAAACTGAGTTTATCCGCTGAGAAGATCGGCGTGTTGCTAAAAGGCCTGAGTGACCGGTATTTTGTTTTGTTCTCGCCATTTATTTAGTCTGTGGTGAGCTAAAACCGACCGCACTGTCGATAAGTACGGGAAAGCTCAGAGCATTTTATTGCCTCAATTATAAAATCAAAGGAGTGGGACATGAAAAAAAATTGGATAATATTATCCACCCTGGGCGTTCTGGTTATTGGCGGGTTGCTTTGTTTTGGCTGTACCAGCACGGTCAAAGAAACCGGTAAGTTATCAGTGGATGTGGTTTATCCGTTCTCCCAGGAATACAGTGCCTCCTTCAAAAATGGCATTGAACTGGCCGCCAGGGAAATCAATGATCAGGGCGGAATCCTTAACCAACCGATCGAAATCAACTACAATGATGACGGCAACAACACCAATACGGCGGTCGAAGTGGCTACCCGGATTGCCGAAAAAGCAGGTTTTCCAATTGTTATCGGACATCGAAGCACCGATGATGTGCTAAAGGTCGGGAATATCTATAAGCAGAATAACAAGCTGCTTTTTGCGCCCATTATTGCCAGTTCAAAATTGAATCGCCCTGAAAATGAAGGCGCCTATCTCTGCGCGCCATCGGATGACGCCATGGCCGATGAAATGGTAAGAAGTATGGCCACCCAGGGAATCCAAAGAATCGCGGTTGTTCATAGCGCCGGCAATACCTATGGCAAAGATTTTATTCAAAAAGTTGAAGAACATGGTGCTGAAGTGGGCATTGAAATTGTCGATGCAGTTTCTTATCTGCCAAATCTTGATTATTTTCGTTATTATCTAAAAAAATGGGACAGTTTGGGGGTCCAGGCGATTGTCACCGCCTGTGTCGGAAATGACATCACGGTGCTTTATGAGTATCTGGAAAAAACCGGTAATACCCGGCCAATTTTTGCCAGCTATGACATTGAGATTCAGCCCTATGTTATTCCTACGAACATGAAAAATCTGACCCAGGTTACCAGTTATTTTAACAATACCGCCGCGGCTGGCCGGGAATCGGCATTTATTAAGGCTTATCAGAAAGCTTATGGGAAGAACCCGGATGTGCCAGCCGCCCAAGCCTATATGTCGCTGCATCTGGCCGCAGATGCGGCGAGTGCGGCCCAGAGTCTGGAAGTAGAAACGATAATAAAAGTGTTGGAAGAAAACAGTTTTGAGACGGTCTATGGCAGTTTAGACTTTGATAAACGGTTGATTGATGGGATTCCGGTATTTCAAAAGATTTATATCAATGATCAATTGGTGCCCAGGGAAAATTTGACGGGGGGAGGACAAAGCGGTGAGTAAATCCATTTTTCAGAACAAAGAGGATAAAAACACCAAAAAAAGTGAACACGCCGCTTTGATGACCGTTATCGGTCCGGGGAACCTGCTGATTCTACTGGGAATTATCATTTTTTTAGTCTGCGTGGTTATTTATTCGATGACTGTTCCGATTAATATCACCACCACCCTCGACGCCGTTGTATCTTATGGTGAGGGAACGGCCCAAGTAGTGGTTGAAAATGAAGGGATTCTGACCCAGCTGAGTGTTTCCGATGGCGATTATGTGAAAAGAGGAGATCTGCTGGGGGTTGTGACTGTCGAGAACACAGCAGCTCAGATCACGAGTGGAGCAGTGCTGACAGAGGAAGAAAAGAGCAGATTTAAGCGACAAACGATGATTGTAGCGATGGAAAGCGGGATGATAGCGGGACTAAATTTTGGAGATGGGGCATTTTTACCGAAAAACTCGACCCTGTGTCAAATTGTCAAACGGGAAAATGAAGACACCACCGTGGTGGTGCTGGCTTATTCCAGCTATGAAGATGCCATTAATGTTAAGCAAGGCGATCCGGTCTTTGTTGCGGTTGAATCGGCATCCACCGATGACTATGGCTATTTAAGAGGGATTGTACGAAGTGTTCAGCTGAGCGGTTTGACTCAGGATCAAGAAAATCCGCTGGAAATGCAAATTATTATTGATCCCAAGGTGGATGATCAGAGGAATTATATCTGGACCAAAAAAAACAACGGTTTTAGTGGTGAAATCACGACGGGAACCTCTGCCAGTGCAATCATTTTTACAGATCGCTTATATCTCATTGATATGATTATCTCCTAGAAAGGCGGCCAGACGCATGACGAAATCAGAAGCAGAGAAAAGTCGGGATGAGAAAGAAAAACGGCCTAAAATAGCCAGGGTACCCGTGGTTTTGCAAATGGAAGCGGTCGAATGCGGGGTCGCCTCGCTCTCGATGATTTTGGCCTATTATGGGCGCTATGAAACCCTCGAGACGCTTCGGATTGATTGCGGAGTATCCCGGGACGGGGTAAAGGCCGGAAATATTGCCAGGACTGCCCGACTTTATGGTCTTAATTCCCAGGGTTTTGTCTGTACGGTGGATAAGTTAAAAGAAATGCAAATGCCAGTGATTATTCACTGGGATTTTAGTCACTTTGTTGTTCTGGAAGGGTTTAAGAACGACAAGGTTTATTTGTGCGACCCGGCTTCAGGAAAGCGGGTAATCACTCCAGAAGAACTGGGACAGATGTTTACTGGGGTAGTGATTGAGTCCCGGCCGGGACCGGAATTTAAAAAGGCCGGAGAAAAGCCCGATGTCTGGAAGGCACTATTTAAACGCCTTTCTCAAACCGGTATTTCACCCTTGCTTTATGCCCTGGTGTTGGGGGTATTGTTAGTTATTCCCGGTCTGATTATTGCCAATTATGCAAAAATATTTGTCGATTATTACCTCGATAATACCGAAAAATTTGATATCCTGATTTTTATTTTTATCCTCTTAAACACGGTGGTGCTCCAGGCCATTCTCAATTGGTTAAAGGAGAACGCGCTGGTGCGGATGGAGAACTATATCGCCATTGACAGTGCGGGTACTTATCTTCGTCACGTCCTCCGCTTGCCGGTAGAGTTTTTTAATCAGCGCCAATCCGGGGATATCAATAGCCGGATGCAAAGCATCAATACCGTGGCAACGGCGTTATCAAGCAATCTGGCTCGTATTCTGGTCAATCTGGTTACTGCATTTTTGTATTTAATCCTGCTTTTTCAGTACAATGTTGTGTTAACCTTAATCGGCATTGTGATCACCGGGATCAATATTTTCTTGCTGCAATATACAGCTAAAAAGAATGCCGATAACAACCGGGTGTTACTCCAGTATCAGGGCAAATCGATTGGCTGGATCATGGTCAATCTAAAATCGATCGAAACCATAAAATCGATTGGAGAAGAAGATAACTTCTTTACCCGCATCGCCGGACTCAGTGCCGAAACCCTGGCGGTGGAGCAGCGTATGGGTCGGATGGAAGCCGTGATCTCCGTTTTACCCACCCTGATGACTTCGATTTTAACAGCCCTGATCTTTACCATCGGTAGCGAGTACGTGTTAATGGGAGCGATGACCATTGGTACTTTTGTGGCCTTTAACACGCTGATGACGGGCTTTACTCAGCCAATGAGCGAGCTGGTCAGTACCAGTGCCGCCTTGCAGGGGATGATCGCCGATATTGCGCGCTTGGATGATGTGGAAAAATATCCCGAAGATATCGCCCTGGAATCAGAAAAGCTTTCACTCGATGGCTTTGATTGTGATCAATTAGAAGGTGAGATTGAGATCCGGGATTTAACCTTTGGCTATAACCGACTCTCAGATCCGATTATAGAGGGCTTGAACCTGAAACTTCGGGCTGGCGGTTCGATTGCCCTGGTCGGTTCATCGGGAAGCGGTAAATCGACGATTGCTAAAATGATTACCACCCTTTATCAGCCCTGGAGCGGCGAAATACGCATTGATGGTATTGATATTAAAGCGATTCCAGCCGAACTACGGGTCAATACGATGAGCTCAGTGGATCAGGAAATTGTGATGTATTCAGCCTCGGTGCTGGATAACATTACCATGTGGGATGAAACCATTGCCGTTGAGGATGTGATAAAGGCCACCAAAGACGCCTGTATTTATGAGGATATTCTGGCGCTGCCCAATGCCTTTGACCACATCTTAAGCGAAGGCGGAAAAAACTTAAGTGGGGGCCAACGGCAGCGACTGGAAATCGCCCGGGCCTTATGCAAAAATCCCCGGATTCTGGTCATGGATGAGGCCACCAGTGCCTTAGATACCGCCACCGAAGCAGAAGTCAGTGAAAATATCAAAAAGCGCGGCATCAGTACCATTCTGGTAGCCCATCGGTTATCGACGATTCGGGATTGCGATGAGATTATCGTGCTAAGCGGTGGGGTTGTCAAAGAGCGGGGAACCCATGAAGAATTGATGGTTTTAGGCGGCGAGTACGCAAGTTTGATCAGAACTGAGGGATAAAAGATGGCAAAAAAATTAGAAGAAATCAGACAGATCAACAAAAAGTATGATAACAGTGCCAAAAAAGCATTTGATCGTGTTTTGACCCCTAAAAAGGCGGCGACTACCCTGGATGATAGTCCCTTGATTGCAGCGGTAAGCAAGGTCGCCGAAGCGATGGGCATCGCCGTAAAAATCCCACCGCTCCGGAAGCTAAGTGGCGGGGATCCGTTTAAGTTGATTGCTGATGAGTCCGGTTTTCGTTTTCGCCTGGTGGAGTTAAAAGCGGATTGGTATAAAAACGACAATGGCCCGATGCTGGCCTTTACCGCAGCAGGAGAGCCGGTCGCTCTGATCCCCCAATCCCCTAACCGCTATCGGTGTTGGAGCGTTGATAAAAAGCCACAAGAAGTGGATGCCGAGTCGGAATTTCCCCGAGCCTACGTCTTTTATCCGCCCTTACCCAAGGAACCCGTTTCTTTTTTTGACATGGTAAAATTGGGCATAAAACTGTTCTCACGGCGAGATCTAATCTGGACCCTGGTGTTGGCGGTGGTGACCGCGCTGTTATCGCTGCTACCGGCAATGGCAATGCAGGAGACCTTTAACGTTTGGATTCCCCAAAACCAGTCAGTGACGATTTGGGTGGTGGGGTTTATCCTGGTGGCAGTCGCCATCAGCCGCGGTTTGTTTACGATGGTTCAAAACATCAGTGTCCTTCGAATCCAAGGTAAGTTATCGATTTTGCAGAATTCACTGTTGGACAAACTCTTATCGCTGCCGGCGTCCTTTTTTAAACAGTATTCATCCGGAGCTCTGGCGATGCGGGCCACCGGCTTTGCGATGATTCAAAAAATCCTTTCAGTTAATGTGATTACCATGATCATTACCAGCTCGTTTTCGATTATCAATGGATTATATATCTTTACGATTAGTCCGACCATTGGTTTGCTTGCGATGGGGTTAACTGCCATCAGTGTAGCAATCACCCTGGTCATCGGAAAAATGCAAATGAAATGCCAGCGGGCTTCTCTGGAGATGTCCAATGATATTTCAGGAATGGTGTTTGAGTTGATCACCTCGGTTTCCCGGTTACGGGTGGCTGGGGCGGAAAGCCGGTCTTACTTGAAATGGGTGAGGGCGTATGCCAAACAGCGCAAGGTGGAGTATAAAAGAGGGCAGCTGATGGCACTACTTAGGCTTACAACGATTGCCTTACCAACCCTTTCGATGTGCGTGATTTATTACTACGTGAGTGTGAACGGCATTTCTTCGGGGGGGTTTGTGGCCATCAATTCGGCCTTTATGATTTTTATATCCTCCCTGCTGGGATTGGTTCAAACCTTGATTTCGATCAATAGTGTAGTACCACAATATGAAAATACCAAGCCGATCATTAATGGCGTTCCGGAAGTGGACAGCTTTAAAACCACGCCGGGAATAATTCAGGGTGATATCGAAATAAATCATCTGTACTTTTCTTATTATGAGGGCGGCGCAACGATTCTTGATAATATTTGTTTCAACATCAAACATGGCGAATACGTGGCCATTGTTGGGGCCTCCGGTAGTGGCAAATCAACGCTGTTACGTTTGCTGCTGGGGTTTGAAAAACCGACGAGCGGCAGTATTTACTGCGGCGGATTTGATCTGGAAAGTGTTGATATTCGAGAAATCAGAAAGCAAATGGGGGTGGTGCTCCAGGACAGCCAGCTAATCCCCGGGGATATCTTATCGAATATTGCCGGCTCAAAAAAGGAATTAACCGAAGATGATGTTTGGGAATTGCTTAAAAAAGTAGGCATGGATGAAGAAATCCGGCAAATGCCCATGGGTCTTAAAACGATGGTGGCCGAAGGAGCGGGAACCCTATCAGGGGGACAGCGGCAGAAGTTGCTGATCGCCAGAGCCATTGCAGCCAGTCCGGCGATTATCTTTTTTGACGAAGCCACCAGCGCCCTGGATAACCGATCCCAGCAGATTGTCTCAGCAAGCATGAAAAATCTCGATGCCACGCGGATTGTTATTGCTCATCGGCTTAGTACGATTATGAATTGCGACCGGATTCTGGTTCTGGAAAAAGGCAATATCGTCGAAGAAGGCACCTATAATGAACTGATGAAAAAAGAAGCGTATTTTTATAAATATGCCAAAAGACAACTGGTCTGATAAACGCAACAAAAAAACCAGAAGAATTCGGCCGATCAGCCGGTGAGATTCTTCTGGTCTTCTTCAAGTTAGGAAATGCATTAGATTTAGTATTTTTAGTACTTAATAAAGCTGGTTCCGGGAACGCCGCAGATGACGCATTTATCGGGAACTGCTTTTTCAATATTGCCGCACAGTGGACAGAGGTAGTAAAAGACTTCTTCGGTTTGATCCAAATTTTCAAGGGCTTCCTGATACAGTCGGGCATGAACAGCTTCTGCTTTCATAGCAAAGGTAAAGGTCTTGATCGCCTCTTTATTTCCTTCAGCTTCGGCTTCTTTTAAAAAGTCAGGATACATCTCGGTATACTCATGGGTTTCTCCGGCGACGGCATCTTTAAGGTTTTCTGCCGTTGTATGAATCTTTCCGGCAACTTCAAAATGCTTCAGGGCATGCAAGGTTTCGGCATCAGATGCGGCTTTAAATAATTTAGCAGCATTGATATTTCCATCTGCTTCCGCTTTCTTTGCATAAGCTGTGTACTTTCTATTTGCCTGAGATTCTCCGGCAAAGGCCTCCATAAGATTGTTTAATGTTTTTGACATTTGTTTTCCTCCATATTAATTTTTAAATTAGGCAGTTTGAGTAGTCAAGGGTCAGAAAAGGAATCGTTCCAGCCTTGATAATCAAACGTCATTTTTGAGTAATGATTTCTAAACAGTAATCATTATAAATAAGATACCATAGATAAATTGAGATGTCAATAAAATTTAAAAAATGTATAAATAAAAAACCGAAGCAATCGCTTCGGCTTTTATTATTTTTGATCGCAGTCGTCGATGGTGATTTCTTCATAAATCATCTGCATTTCCTCATCAAGTCGGGTAATCGACTCGGCACAGTATTTAAGCCGTTCCCGGAGACCTTCAGACATATCGCTATGCGCTTTATATTTGAGGTGATGCTCAAGACTGGCCCAGAAGTCCATCGCAATGGTTCTAATTTGGATTTCAACGGGCACAGATTCAGTTCGTTCAGCCAGGAAAATCGGCACCAGAACAATCAGGTGGAGGCTGCGATAGCCATTTTTCTTCGGCTCAGCAATATAGTCGTTTTTTCGGACCAGGGTAATATCATCTTGACGGACTAACAGGTTAGCAATATGGTTAATATCATTTAGATAGTTACAGATGACCCGAACCCCGGCAATATCAGTCAAGTTTTTACGGATATTCTCTGGCGTGATCTCCAGCCCTTTTTTTTGCATTTTTTCGGCGATGCTCTGAGGTGCTTTTAGTCGATACTCCATGTGATGAATCGGATTATGATCATATCTGGCCTGAAATTCTTCATCCAGGATCTCAAGCTTGGTTTTAATTTCTTTAATGGCAGCCCGATAAATCTGTTGTTGCAGGAGAAACTCTTTCAAATTTCCGTTAATATCCAGGTCTTCAGAAAAGGGTGCTTCGGTTGAATTAATTTGCATTGTTTTTTATCACTTAAGAGTAAAAGTGCCTTTCTATAGTTAGTCGTGTCAATAAGTAAGCTTTAAACAAGGAATAGGGAAACGTCGCAATATCAATGAAGGCTGGTGAGCTAACAAGTATCTCAACAATGATGAACGCATTTAATAGATGCGGTTAGTATTAAATAAAGTCTACAGTTTGTGATTATACATCTGAAACCTTAGGTGCATTTTAAAAAACAGGTGAAAGTGAAAAAATACTTAAGATAAGTAATGAGGAAGAAACTCTATTTTTGAAGTTGAAGAGGTTTACTGTGACACCCAACGAGTTGCATGATTTATTCTAAAATAAGTGGGTATAATAGTACATAGAAGTAAGAAAGGAAGTGAACTTATGGGAATTTTAACTTGGATAATACTTGGCGGTTTAGCCGGCTGGCTGGCCAGCATGCTGACTAAAAACAATGAAAAGATGGGACTTATTAAAAATATTGTGGTCGGAATTTTGGGAGCAATGATCGGTGGTTTTGTATTTAGCTTTTTCGGAGCAACAGGCGTAACCGGATTTAATTTATGGAGTATTTTCGTTGCTTGCGTGGGAGCGGTAATCCTGCTGGTAATTATTAATTTGTTTACGAAATAATTAACTTGATTATGTATAAGGTTCAATTGGTGGGGAAAGAGATAATCTCTTCCCCACTTTTTTGAGCATTAAAAAAGAGGTTAATCATATGAACGGTTAGCCTGATTATTTTTGAGATTTTCTTTTATTTCGTAGAGCTTTTTATCGGCTTCGATGATAACCTTCTCAAGGATTTCCTCATCATGCATCTGGTATAAACCAAAACTGGCACTGACGTGGATAAGGGCGTCATTATAAGTAATGGCGATGGTGTCCAAACTATCTTGTAATCGGGAAATGATGCTGGCGGCTTTGGCATAATTCGTATTTGGCATCAGCAATACAAATTCATCCCCACCATAGCGACCAAAAAGGTCAAAAGTCCGGATGCTGTCGTTAATGGTTTGGGCGACAGTTTTTAGCACCAGATCCCCGGCATGATGGCCATAGGTATCGTTGATACACTTAAATTTATCGATGTCGATCATGGCAATACAAAGATCGGATTGAAAGCGTTTGGCTTTGGAAAATTCAATATTGGCCAACTGTTCAAAATATTGACGACTGTAGATCCGGGTCAGACCGTCCCGTTGGGCAAGATCCCGCATCTTTTGACCTTCCACCTTGTCGGTTACATCCATGCAACTGCCAATGTATCCGGCAAACTCATGATCATTAAGATAATAGGGAACACCCCGGTCATTAATCCAGCGATAGACGCCATCGCTGCGTTTAAGTCGGTATTCCATTTCAAAAGATTCCTGCTTGGCAAAGGCGTCTAAATATATTTTTAGGCACATATCAAAGTCTTCCGGGTGAACGCCCTCGGCCCAGCCAGTTCCGACTTCTTCTGCCATGGTTTTGCCTGAAAAGTTCAGCCAGGTGGTGTTAAAGTAATTGCACAAGGTATCGGTACCAGCGCGCCAGATCATATTGGGGGATGACTCGACAATGATCCGGTATTGTTCGTTATCCAGCTTCATGGAAGTACCTCCAGAGAATTTAAAGATTTATGCGTCTAACTAATACTTATTATAGCCTGAGATTGGTATTTTTGCAGTAAATTTTTAACCCATCAATTTATTTATTCGTGCCTTAGGAAAAGTGATTATAAAGGGAACAACCTAAATGATCAAGAGAAGCTTAAAGTCAGATCGGGAAATAGATTTTCGTTTAGGTTAAGCTCAATCATCGACACAAAGCGATTGGCTCCTTTTTAATTACGTATTGCAAATAAAAAATTAACAAGACGGTTAAAATTTCAGTGCTTTTTCGCTTAGTTTTTATGATAGAATAATTGATAAATCAATTGAATCAGGGTAAAAAAAGAAATAGTGAAAAACGCTATATGATTTTTGAAAGGATGAAGAAAATGTTAAAAAAACGATTAGCAGGTGTTCTCCTCAGTTTATTGTTATTTCTTGTTTTTGTGTCGGGATGCACCACAACCTCTTCACAAAGCCAGAACCAGAGCTATGAAAAAACAATTGCCACGGCCCGGACTGAAATTTGGAAGGAAGTTATTGGAAGAGGGGCATCCAGTGCGACCATTGCGATCATGGATAATGGCAAAATTGTCTATGAAGAGGGGTTTGCCATGGCTAATCGGGTGGAGGCGCTGGCTGTAGATACCAGTACCCAATATAATATCGGTTCAGTCAGCAAGGTGTTCACCGGAGCGGCCATTATGCAGCTGGTCGAAGAAGGGGTGCTTGAGCTGGACAAACCAGTGGTGGACTACCTCCCGGACTTTACCATGCAAGACAGCCGATATCAGGATATCACGGTGCGAATGCTACTCAATCATTCGTCAGGGCTACCAGGGACGTTTATGCCGAATGGCTTTGCAACAGCCGAAGATCCGGATTTTCTGGCAAACTTTATGGATTATCTGGCTAACAGTGCATTAAAGGAGAATCCCGGGGTGGTCAGTGTTTATTGCAACGATGGTTTTACCCTGGCTGAGGTGCTGATTGAAAAAATGTCCGGCCAGAGTTATTCGGCGTACATGGATAAAAATATTTTTGCAAAAGCCGGTATGCGTAATAGTAGCTGTTCGTTTGCGAAAGGAAATGCAAACATCGCCTGGCAGTATAGCAATGACGATGGGTTGGCCCTCCCGTCAGAAATTATCAATTTGATGGGAACCGGTGGAATTTCCGCAACGACGGCAGATTTATGCCGTTTTAGCAACGCGTTGTTAAGTGACAAACTAATGACCGCTGAGTCTTTTACCGAATATACCAGCCCCCAATATGCAAAAGAAACAGTACCGTCGGGAACACCCATAACTAACTACGGATTGGGTTGGGATATGGTTTCAGTGGCCGCCTTTGCCGAAGAGGGTGTTCACGTGGTCAGTAAAAACGGTGGAACCCTCCAGTTTAATTCCCAGCTTTACGTGATTCCTGAAGAAAATCTTTCGGTTGCATTAATTTTTGCTGGAGTAGCGGATGTAACCGGCGTTGCCAATAGCATTACGCAGACGTTATTAGAAGAAAAAGGTATTATTCCGGAAAAAGCCGCAGAGGACACAAAAACCATTGCAGCGACACCCATTCCCAATGAAATTCTCGATTTTGCCGGATATTATGGAACCAGTGGCAGTATCATAAAAATTGAGTTTGATCAGCAAAAAAATACCCTTGAGTATAAGCGCTTTGATGGTAAAGCTTTTGTTACGGCTGGAAGCTATCCTTATACTGGCGACGGATATTTTGATATGCAAAATGATCATCGGATGTCATTATCAGAAAGCTTCGGAAAAAAACTGGTGCTCCAGTCTCTGAGTAATGCGGACTATTCAATTGTTACCGCCGAAGATATTACCGCCAATAATCCCGTTGATACCAGCCGTTTTGAAGGTAAAGCCTGGATTCCAGTGAGTCTCAGTGCCATCGATCTTTATGCGTTTTCCGCAACGACCGGGAGCTTACCGGAGTTTCCCGGGTATATTTATTTCGGCAGTGATGGTGGTTATACACCTTATCCGTTAAAGGATGAAAATACCGCGTTCATGAATCTGGCTTATGCCCGGGATTTGGTCGAACCTATGATTAAAGAAGAAAACGGAAAAACAACGATGACAGCCATGGGTTATACCTTACTGGATGTCGCCGTGGTCCCAAGTCTTCAGAATGGCGAAAAAATCGCTATTGGGGATACCGGCGAAAATATCGTCAAAAGGCTGGATGCCGATGGTAGCTTTGGAGTAACCCTGCCTGAGGGTAGTCGGGTCGTGATTTATGATCCCGCTGTGGCAGTAGCTTATGATACGATGTATGCGGCGATTGAAGATGTCCCGGTCGCTGCCGGCTCCTATGTGATGTTTATCGCGAACGACGGTGATCAATTTGAGTACCAGTATCGCTTTTAAAGAAAGGGAATTGTCATGAAGAAAACCACAAAGTTACTCTGTCTGCCCCAGGAGACGGTGCTTGATGGGACCTGGCAACCGCCGACAATTAAAAAGACGGAATAAAATAGCGGGTAGTTGGTGGTGCTTTGGATAACGTCAGTTTTAGACATCGTTTGAATGGAATGGGAGAATAGATGAATGTAGCACTCAGTACGTTATTGATAATTTCATCTCTGGTTCAGGTAATTCTGGGGATAATCGGATTTCGTCATCGGGATATTGCCGGGGTCAAGGCGATTTCACTGTTGATGTTTGCCTTGGCGATTCATAGTTATGCTTATGGAATGGAGTTGCTAAGTTCAGATTTGGCTAGCATCTACAATTGGATTCGGGTCGAGTATATTGGGGCGGCCTTCTATCCGATCCTTATTTTATGGTTTACCAGAACCTATGCTGGCGAGCGGCGATTTGCCAATACCTATGTAATGGCAGTTGTTTTAGGCATTTGTATAATCACCTTTTTTATGGTTCAATCCAATACCACACATTATTTATACTATGCTAATCTGGAGGTGGATACGGAACTTGGATTTAGTGTTTTGGTAACCCAAAAGGGTTTATGGTATAAGATTCAGGTTGCCGCCCTTTATTTTGCAATGGGATACGCAATGGTGGTTCTGATCAATCGGTTACTCAAAACCCGGGGGGTATCGCGAAGGCGAGTTGGTCTGGTTTTGGCAGGAATGGCGATACCAGTGATTACGAGTACGATTTATTTGATGGGATGGGGAATTGGCGAAATTGATCTGCTTCCTTTTTCATTTGTTTTTTTAAGTGTGTTGATTGCCAGTGGCATCTATCGTTACGATATTCTTTTTTTTAGTGAAGTAACCCATGAAATGATTTTGGATACCATTGATGAAGCTGTGATTGTAGTGGATTGTGAGGGCTATATTTTAAAAATGAACCAGGCCACCCGTAGTTTGTTTGGAACCTTGGGACAAATTAAGCTGGGAGACCCAGTTGGACATTTTACAGTGTTGGCGCAGCTTCTTAAAATAAACCAACCGCAGTCGCTATCGATGGGTGATAAGCATTATCAGGTTCGTCTGATTCCGATTGGCAAACGTCATGGGACCATTGTGGTTTTTACCGATGTGACCGAAATAATCGAGGCAAAAAAACAGGTTGAGCTTTTGGCCATTACCGATCAACTCACTAAACTCTATAATCGTCGGCATTTTGTGGATTGTTTTGATCTGCTTAAGCAGGAGGGGATCGTCATGTTATTGGATATTGATCATTTTAAGAATGTCAATGATCAATATGGGCACCCTGCCGGGGATCAGGTTCTTCGTGAAATGGCTCAGTGCTTAAATGAACATTTTTCCGACGGTGTGGTTTGTCGCTATGGCGGCGAAGAGTTTGCTGTCATTATTGAAGGGGAAACCCTTGAAAATGCCAAAAGACGGGGCAATAAATTCAAAGAGGCTTTTCAATTCCGGCAAACCCAAGTTCCTTGTACGGTCTCCATTGGCGTATGCGCTTACGAAAAGGGAAATTATAGCAGTACCATGAATCTGGTTGATAAGCTTTTGTATCAGGCCAAAAATGCCGGGCGAAATGCTCTGGTTTCAGAGGAAACGGCGGTAAAATATTAATCACAAAAAATTGGCGAATACCTTATGGTATTCGCCAATTTTTATATCAAGACTAATAGTGTGATATTTAAGTATTAAACTAAATGATAAGCGGCAACAAAACCGGTTTCCACGGCATTAGCAATGCGGCCGACTTGGGCGGCATCACCAATCTTTTCGACACGGTCAAAGTTCTTAAGGATTTCATCCGCCAGGGTCTGATCTGCTTTGACACCGAGGGATAGAACCACATGATCAACAGCGAGGTCAATATGTTGGCCATCTGGTTGCTCTAATTTAATGGACTGATCTTCAATTTCAACCAGTTTGTGAGCTGGCATAAAAACAGTGCCGAAGCGCATCAGTCGGGCTTGGACATCGCTGAAACTCTGCCAGCTGGCATCGGGTCCGATGCGATCCGCCATTTCCACCACAAAGACCTCGTTGTCCTGGGTTTCTAACAGTTCAGCCGTTTCCACCCCAGTCATGCCAGAGCCGATGACAGCTACTTTTTTACCGGTTAAGGTTACCTTCCCGGAAAGAATATCAGAACTGGTACAGACATGGGCTTTTTTAACACCCTTGATCGATTGGGGAACAATGGCTTCGGCACCGGTTCCCACAAAGACGGCATAAGGATCGAGGGCGCTTATGGCATTATGGGTTGCTGGGGTATTGAGGCGGACATCCACACCGAGCTTTGCGAGTTGCGTTTTATAATAATCAATCAGCCAGTTGATTTTATCTTTGTGGGGCGGTTTGTTGCCTAAGCAGAGCTGCCCGCCCAGCTCACTATTTTTCTCAAATAAGACGACCTTGAATTGGCGCTGCGCTAGTTTTCTAGCGGCTTCCATTCCCGCTGGCCCGCCACCGATAACAATCACTAAACGACCATCACCATCGCGGCGGTCATCGTTGTAGAACCATTCCCGGGCAGCCCGGGCATTGATGGCACAGGCAAAGGGTTCGCCCTTCATCCCATTAGCTATCATTGAGTCCATACAGTTCAGACAGGAAATACAGCGGCGGATCTCATCGACTTGCCCAGCGGCAGCCTTATTGACCCAATCGGGATCGGCCAGTAAACCCCGGGCGATGGTAACCCCGTCGACCCGACCTTCGGCAATGATTTTTTCGGCAAACTCAGGGTTTCTGATTACACCAACGCCAAAGACCGGTACATCTACCGCTTTTTTAACGGCTTCGGCCAGGTAGATCTTCCAGCCTTCAGCAAAAGAAATCGGCTCCCAGGCCTGATTCATAGTTTCATAAATACCAGCGGAGACATTGATCGCATCCAGACCAAAGGGGACCAGATATTTACAGATTTCTATCGCTTCATCAAGCAGCAGGCCGTCTTCAGAAAAGGGGAACATCGATTCCCGCAGAAATTCATCTGCTGAGATCCGCAGCATCACCGGGTAGTCCCGCCCTACTCGTTCACGAATACCTTCAATAATTTCTTTAATAACGCGAGCACGGTTTTCGGTGCTGCCACCATATTCATCGGTTCGTTTATTGGTCAGCGGTGAAATAAACTGATTGAGCATGTAGCCATGGGCACCGTGGAGTTCAACCCCGTCGATCCCAGCTTTGTAGCAGCGTTCGGCGGCATTGATATAATCCTGAACAAAGCTTTTGATTTCGGCATTGGTCATTTCCCGGCATTCAGCCTGAGTCAGCATACTCTCGATGCCGCTGGGGGAAATGGTCGCACGTCCACCGATCGCCATGTTGTCGGTTTGACGGCCGGGATGGTGCAGCTGGATAAAGATGGCGCCATCGTAAAAATGAACAGCTCGGGCCAGTTTTGTCAGCCCGGGGATGCAGTCATCGGTGGCTGCCGAGGTTTGCCGCGGCATCATTACACCGGTTTCGTTGTTGACCCGGGTGACTTCGGTAATAATCAGGCCAGCGCCGCCTTTGGCGCGCTCGGCATAATAGGCGCATTCGCATTCAGAAACAGTGGCGTTGTCATGGGCTGTTCCTGAGCCCATGGCACCCATGACCACCCGGTTTCTAAGTTTTAGGGTGCCAATATTAATTGGTGATAAAAGATTTTCAAATGACATCGTGTTCTCCTTTTTTAATCTTAAAGTGACAGAAAGTTATTGATAAGAATCATAAAGCTTGCCCAGGGATTCGGTGATTACCGCTTCGGTAACCGGAACTGGGCAGAGGAAGCGTAGTCCCTCATTGGCGACATAACTCATGCAGCCAAGAATCTGCTCTCGGGTGAGATCAAGTTCTTTGAAGGTTGGCAGGCCCAGTTCTTTTTGAAAAGCCCGCAGGTGGTTGGCAACTGCCAGACCGATTTCCTGAGGCTCTTTTGATGACACGGTTAGGCCCATACAGGCACCGATTTTTTTAATCTTGTCAGGGTAAACCGGGGCCGTCAGCTCAATAATGACTGGCGTTACCAAGGCACAGGCCACACCGTGGGGAATGTGGTAGGTTGCACCCAGGGAGTGGGCAATAGCATGACCAAGATGGACCATCGCATCATTAAAGGCAATGCCGGCATGGTTGCTGGCCAGGGCCAGGTTTTCCCGGGCTTCCAGATTCATGGGCTCATCGGCGGCCACCGGCAACCACTTATAAATACGCTCAATGGTGTCATAGCAAAGTACATCAGAATGGGGATTGGGTTGAATACTGGTCAGGGCTTCACATACATGAGACAAGGCATCCATACCAGTATAAAGGGTGATTGCTTTCGGCATACCCAGGGTTAATTCCGGATCGACAATGGCAAAGCTGGGTGGTGAAGGGACGCCGATTTTTTCATGGGTTGTTGTGTCACTGATGACGGCAACAAAGGTGCTTTCTGATCCGGTACCGGAAGTGGTAGGGATTAAAATCAGTTTCATCGATGGATTTGCAAGCGGCATCATTTTTCGGGTGTAATCGAGCATTTCGGCGACGTTTATATCATTTGCGGCGAGGGCACTGATGCCCTTGGCGGTATCCAGAACGCTGCCACCACCGATACCTATGATACCATCGACGGCTTCGCCTTTGGCAAGAGCGGCCCCGGCTTGAACAGAGTAATCCGGTGCGTCCATTTCACTGCGGTTAAATAAAACCATCTCAATACCAGCGGCCACTAAACTGTCGACTACTTTTTGAATATGACCCAATTTTTCAACGTTTTCATCGGTTACAACTAAAACCTTACAGAATCCCAGTTCTTTTGCCACATCTCCAGTTGTGCTCACGGCACCTGCTCCGAAAGCGACCGGACATAATTGCGTGTATCGTTGTACCATCTCAAATCCTCCTTGATTTTGTTAAAGACATGTCAGTCCTATTTTGTTATCAGTATATCAGTTGCAAGCGTTTTCGTCTTTGTGAGCGTTTGAGATTTTTGTGATCGGAAAGAAGTCAGACGACAAAGGAAACTTGTAAAAACTGACAAGAATAAGATGGTGAAATTGTAAAAGATTACAAAGAAGTAGTTGGGATCAATGGATGCGACCAGGGTTAAAGGTTTTTATTTAAGACCTTAATGTACAGGGATTTGACCTCGTGATATAATGGGTTAAATTCGAAAAGATAGTAAGGTGGTTCTGATGGCAGTAACACTTAAAAAAATTATTTCGGTCTTGAATGGCCGTTCCCTTAAAATGATCAGTAGTGGCGACGGTGAAAACATTGAGATTAAAGGCGTTGACTATTTTACGGAGCAGCTCACAGATTTATCGCCTGACGAGGTCTATGTTCTAAAAGGGTCAGAAATTTACCGACGGCCACTGGGGAATAAGAATTACTTTATCATCATTGAGAATGAGCCGCTGGACGAAAAACAACTCCGCGAAAACAATGCCATTCTGGTCGATAAAGAGTGGGAACCGGAACGTGTGGTCAGACAGATAAGACAATTATTTGAGGATCAGTATCGGGTTGGTGACAGCTCAATAAAAATTCTAAAGGCTTGCCAGAAAGGCGCAACCATCCAGCAACTACTCGATCTGGGCTATCAGATGCTTTGTAATCCGTTACTTCTGGTGGACGTTTCACTTTGTTTTATTGCCCATTCCGGAGGCAATAATATTGAAAATGAACCGCTCTGGGAATGGACCCTTTCTAAGGGATATGTCAATAAAGAGTACGCCCGCTCAGTGATGACCGACGACTCTCAAACGGACATGCTTGAGGGTGATACGGTGCTGGTCATCTGGGAAACCGGTCTGTTAAATCATCGCCAATTGGTTGGCCGGGTTTTAGACAATAATCGCCCGCTGGCATATCTCAAACTGTTGGAATATCATCATCCGATTAGCGAAAGTGATGAGGAAATTTTAATTATGCTGTGTCATGCGGTGGCCATGACGATGGCGCACATAAGTGGTAGCAGTCATGTCGCGAGTTCACTTAGTGATACCTTCTTGATTGCCCTTTTGAATCAGAAAATGTATGATCACAGGGCCATTGAGGAACGGGAAAGAATCTATGGGTTGAAGCTCTATAAAAATCTCTTCGCTCTGGTCATTCGTATTGATAATCGCCAGAATACCAACGATCGCCTGTATTATTTAAAACGGATCTATCAGAATTTCTTTAATCGTCAAACGGTGATTATTTACAATGGACAATTGGTGATTTTGCTTGACACGATGACAGAAGAAATCCAGAATGAACGGGAAATGGCTTCTTTTGAGAGTTTGCTGGAAGAAAATGACTGTACTGCCGGGATCAGCAAAATATTTTATCATCTTTATGATTTTTGTGAACACTATAAACAGGCGCACAACGCGCTGAATTTAGGGGATCAGCTAAAGAAGCCGGGTCGTATCAGAAGTTATGATGAACTGATTATTCCCCATATGATCCTCAGCTTCAGAGGTGAGACAAACATTAAGAATTTAATCCATCCGGTGGTACGAGCGCTAAAAGAATTGGATGAGAAAAAAGGCAGCAGTTTTTTAAAAACCCTGGTTGCCTATATAAATCATAATCAGGACACCACCCTGACGGCTAAAAGTCTGCATATTCACTATAATACCCTGAAATATCGGATTAATCGGATCATTGAAATAACCGATCTTGATTTATCTGACAGTGAAACCTTGTTTAAGATTCAACTTTCCGTGAAAGTGGATGATATACTCGATTGTATATAGTAAAAAAGTGGAGAAAGAAGCGCGATGAAAATAATCAATGAAACCCACAGTTTAAATTTAAAAGAAGATTTTTCAATCGAACGATTACGGCTACAGGCAGATCATCAGTTGATCGGTGAAAAAATGACTGATCTGGTGATTGTAGAACATCATCTAAACGCCTATATCAACGATCAATTGGCCTTTAAGCTGGTTTGCACGCCAGAAAAACTGGATGCCCTGGTGATGGGGTTTCTCCTCAGTGAGGGCTACATTGAAAACTTTGCTGAAATTGAATTTATTTATGTCTGCGAAAGTGGGGAGCGCGTTAAGGTCCAGCTAAACAAACCGCTGGTATTACCAGAAATTAGCCATGACACTGGCAGCAACTCGATTTCTTGTGGCAATAACCAAAAAATCCGTCAGGCTGCTTATAAAAAAAGCCTGCTTCCCTTGCCGGTCCATGACTGGTCCCACGAAACAGTGTTGATGCTGGCTAATGCCTGTAACCAAAATGCCGGACTATTTGCCGAAACCGGCGGAACCCACTGCTGTGCCATGAGCATAGCCGGGGAACTGGCTTTTATCTGTGAAGATATTGGCCGCCACAATGCGGTGGATAAAGCCATTGGCCAGGCCGTAATGGCAGAACAAAACCTTGGTGAGGCGATCCTCTTTACCACCGGTCGGATTCCCTCGGATATGGTCATAAAAGCGATCAGAAGCCGAATCCCGGTGATTGCTTCTCATTCAGCCCCCACCGATGAAGCTGTTTTACTGGCCCGCCAGTTTAATCTCACCCTGATTGGCTTTGTCAGAGGCAAAAGAATGAACCTTTACGCAGGAAAGTAATTTCCTGTTTTTTTTCGTAACTGCAATATCATCCAAGAGATTAAATCAGATCAATGTTACACTGGGATAGAAACGGAGGTAGCGTGATGAAACACCATGAAGAACGGATCGTGCGTTATGATCACACCCTGAAAATAGAAGCCTTTCGACTAAAAGGCATTATTCAAAAATTCCCCAATCACTTTCATGAGCATTATGTGATTGGCTTTATTGAAAGTGGACAGCGAAAACTGTCCTGTAAGAACAAAGAATACCGGGTCGGTCCGGGAGATTTATTACTTTTTAATCCCTACGACAACCATTTTTGCGAACAAATTGATGAAACCCCCCTGGACTACCGGTGTATCAACATCAAACCGGAAATAATGAGGGACGTGGTCTTAGAAATTACCGGGAAGCAGGATACGCTTTATTTTAAACAGCCGGTGGTATGTCGGTGCGAGCAGGTAAAGGCACTAGCGGAACTGCATCAAATGTTGATGCAGGAAGAAAAAGAATTTAACAAGGACGAAGCCTTTCTATTTTTGATTGAACAACTGGTGGAAGAATATGGAAACTGGGAATCAGATCGTGACCGGGTGGAAATCAATGAAGACATTGAAACGATCTGTGATTATCTGGAAGAACATTTTAAGGAGCGGATCTCATTAGATGATTTATGTGCCTTAATCGGATGCGGCAAATATTATCTAGTACGGGCGTTTACAAAAACAAAGGGAATCACACCCTATCGATATCTGGAGACAGTACGCATCAATCAGGCTAAGCACTTGCTGGAAAAGGGGGTGGAACCGATTGAAATAGCCCACCAGACGGGCTTTTCGGATCAGAGTCACTTCTCTAATTTTTTCAAAGAATTTATCGGAATTACCCCCAAACAATATCAGAAAATTTTTATCCCGAATACTTTACAAACCCTAATTCAAAAATCTGGAAAGGTAAAGATGGGGACGAAGGGAGTAAAAATTGATGCGTGAACACCGACTGAGTGGCCATCTGGCTGCGGCGTTTACCATTTTTATCTGGGGGATAACCTTTGTTTCGACAAAGATTTTACTCGATGTCTTTACACCCATCGAGATTCTGGTTTTTCGATTCGCCATTGGGTATATCGCCCTGACCCTTGTCTATCCGCAACGAATGGGCATTCGTAGCAGGTTTGAGGAAGTTCTTTTGATGGGCGCCGGTCTGTGTGGGGTAACGCTTTATTTTTTGCTTGAGAACATTGCCCTCACCTATACCTATGCATCCAACGTCGGGGTGATTATTTCGATTGCGCCCTTTTTCACGGCTATTTTGGCCCATTTGTTTTTGGCTGGCGAAAAACTGAGCCTGAATTTTTTCATCGGCTTTATTGCTGCCATCATGGGAATTTTTCTGATCAGCTTTAATGGGATCATGGTGCTGCAACTCAATCCCATTGGTGATTTGCTGGCGGTACTGGCGGCCGGGGTGTGGGCAGTTTATTCGGTGCTCACCAGTAAGATAAGTGGTTTTGGTTATCACCCCATTCAAACCACCCGGCGGATCTTTTTTTACGGGATATTATTTATGATGCCAGCCCTGCCTTTTTTTAATTTCAATTGGAGTTTTAAACCATTTGCCCAACCGGTTTATCTTATTAATATGTTATTTTTGGGATTACTGGCGTCAGCACTTTGCTTTGTCACCTGGAGTCTCGCGGTCAAGCGTCTGGGTGCCACGAAGACCGCAGTTTATATTTATCTGGTGCCGGTAATCACCGTGGCAACATCGGTGATTGTCTTGCAGGAAAGACTTACCGGAATGGCTGTTCTGGGCATTACACTGACGCTATTGGGATTGTTCATTTCAGAAAAGCAGAGCGCCCCGGGTAAAAGCACGAGCGAACAACCCGAAAAGAGTAGCTAAAAAGTCCAGCAGACATGATTCAAGTAAAAAACAAATTATCTGACCATTCTCATGATTTATGATAGAATAAATTATGAGAATGTTTTTTTATGAAATGACATGTGATTGATAAAAGAAAGGTTGAATGAAATGTTAAAATTAAGGTCAATTAGAATCGTATGGATTGGTTTATTCTGTCTGGCTTTATTAATGGGGATGACGCCGCTGTTAAGTAGCGTTAAAGCGGAGGATCGTACGGCACATGATGAAAACGCTATCAATTCGGATTCGCAGGGTCAGGCGACGACTTCAGAGCCCGCGGCAAGTGCTACGATAGGCTGTTCCTATCGCACCCATGTCCAGAATGTCGGATGGCAGAGTTTTGTCAGCAATGGCGTGATGAGCGGAACAGAAGGACAGGGTCTCCGTTTAGAGGGGATTGAAGTGAAGCTGGAAAATGTCACCGCGGATGTGGGGGTGGAATATACCACCCATGTGGAGAATATGGGTTGGCAGAATTATGTAAAAAATGGGTCCATGAGCGGGACCTCCGGTCAGGCCCTTCGCCTGGAAGCCATCAAAATCCGACTGACCGGGGTTGAGGCTGCGAATTATGATCTTTACTACCAGGTTCACGCCCAGAATTTTGGTTGGCTGGATTGGGCCAAAAATGGTAGCAGTGCCGGAACCGAAGGGTTTGGTTTTCGGCTGGAGGGGATCAAAATCATGGTTGTTCCGAAAGGTGATCCGGCACCGGGTGCAACAGACCGTCCGTTTGTTACCACAAATCTTCAAATGACCTATCAGACCCATATCCAGAACATTGGTTGGGAGGGCTTTAAACAAAATGGTGAATTAAGCGGAACCACCGGCCAGAATCTTCGCCTGGAAGCGATTGAAATTAAAAATGATAATTTTGAAAGTAATGTCGGGATAAAATATCAAACCCATGTCCAAAATGTCGGCTGGCAGGGCTTCAAACAGGACGGCGAAATGAGTGGGACTTCGAATCAGGGTCTCCGTCTGGAGGGCATTCAAATCCAGTTGACCGGTGCCAATGCCGATATTTTTGAAGTTTATTACGCCGCCTATGTGGAAGGTTTTGGATGGATGCCCTGGGTGATGAATGGCGAAAGTGCGGGAACCGAAGGTCTGGGCCTGAGATTGGAGGGGATTCGGATTCTGGTCCAACTAAAAGGATCAGGTAGCCCCAAAAATTTAGAAAATGCCTTGGGTTCGATGACCCAGTTGGTTAATAAAAACCACAGTCTCTCCCGGGATTATGTTCCGGATGATCTGGTCTGGGTTAGTTTGCCATCCACCCGGGATACCCAGCTCCGGGCTGAGGCCGCCCAGCATTTAATAAAGCTCTTTAATGGCGCCAGTGCTCAAGGATTAACCCTCTACTGCTCTTCCGGGTATCGCTCCTATGCGACCCAGGCATCCCTTTATCAATGGCATCTGGAGACGTATGGGGTGGCCGGGGCGGAACTGCTCAGTGCCCGGCCGGGAATGAGTGAGCATCAATTGGGACTCGCCATGGATGTCACATCGGCAACCGTTTCCTTTGATCTGGTGGAAGGCTTTGGTGCCACAGCAGAAGGTCAGTTTGTCAGAGACCACGCCCATGAATATGGGTTTATTGTTCGCTATCCCCAGGGAAAAACCCATATTACCGGGTATGCTTATGAACCTTGGCATCTCCGCTACCTGGGTGTTCCGGTGGCAACCACCATTTACAACAGTGGCAAAACGATGGAAGAGTTTTATGGGATTTATTAAAAAAACGGGCCGGTCATTTTCGGTTTAATAATAAGGGAGGTGAGGTAGTCAACGCTTGACTACCTCACCTCCCGTTTTTTACAGCTGTTGTTTTACATGCGTTGGGTTGCATCAAATGCTAGTGCCGAACGTAAACACTCATCAGCATGCATGGTCAATTGGAAACACAGGGGACTGCCCTTCATTCGGTCAGAAGCATAGCTTAAACCATTGGTTTTTTCATCCAGTAAAGGGTGGTCGATCTGTTGTGGGTCACCGAGTAAAATCACTTTGGTACCCTTGCCGACACGGGTTATAATTCCTTTAACTTGTTTGGGGGTGAGGTTCTGGGCTTCATCGATAATCAGGTAGGTGTGAGTAATGGAGCGGCCCCGGATGAAATTCATCGCTTCGGCGGTAATAATGCCGCGTTCAAAAAGCTCTTCAATTTTTTTTCGCATTTCGATTTCATTCTGGAACCGGGATTTGTCACTGCGATCCATCAGAACTTCCAGATTATCAATAATGGGGCGGAGAAGCGGAGCAATTTTCTCCTGCTCATTGCCGGGAAGAAAGCCAATTTCATCATCAAATTGAACATTGGGTCGGGTTACTAATATCTTGCGATAGCCCGTAAAATCCGGGTCTAAGGTTTGATGGAGACCGACAGCCAGAGAATAGAAGGTTTTCGCCGTTCCAGCAGTGCCCTTCACAATGACCAGTGGTGCGGTTTCGGCGTCCTGCATCAGGGCTTCCTGTAAAAAACGCTGGCCGACATTTTTAGGTTTTACCCCAAAAGGTTCCTGATTCTGGCTTTTTAAACCAACAATCTTTTTGCCGTTATATCGGCCAAGAAGGGTTTTTCTTTCATTGATATCAGAATGGATAATAAAAAACTGATTATATTCAGGGACAACAGCCGTTTTATTTTTATGGGCATCCAGATAATATAAATTTTCAATGGCGATTCCTTTTTTCTTTAAATCTTCCATTTTTTCGTCTGGGACATACACTTCCATGCGTCCGGTGTATTGGTCCTGCAAAAGAGGGGATTGTTCGGCGGTGAAATCCTCGGTGGGGATCGAAAGCATCTGGGACTTTAAGCGGAGGAGAATATCTTTTGTGATTAGAGTTACCGGCTCGTCCTGATTAATGAGACCCTTGCAGACTTTTAAAATCCGGTTATCATTGGAGTTGCTTTGAAAACCATAAGGAAGATCAATTGAAGCGAAATTTGCTTCGATCTTAACTGTTCCGCCATTGTCCAGACTGACGCCTTCAAACAAATTACCTCTTTGTCGCAATTGCTCCAAAAAGCGGATGGACTGTCGGGAGTTGGCGCCCCGCTCACCGTCCTCGTTTTTAAGTTTGTCCAAATCTTCCAGCACGGCAATGGGCAGCACAATTCGGTTATCCTCGAAGGCGAACAGCGCATGGGGGGATTGAATCAATACATTGGTATCAAGTACATACGTTTTTGGCATAAAAAACCTCCATAAAATCTATTTTATGTTTTGCAGTTTCAAGTTGAGTGTACACCAAAAAATCACGAAGAAGGTTTGGAACATGTTAAATATTTAAGACCAAGTCAGATGAGCAGATATTTGAAAGATTAGAAAATTTATGGGTATGAATCAAAAATACAGCGACATCTTAATTCTTGTGATCAAAATCTTGTCATAGGAAAGGAGCAATTGTGGAAGCATTACCATTACTGATTTCGTTTATATTTTTCATGCTTGGTTGCAGCTATGGTTTTTTTGGCAGCTATGTTGTTTTAAATAATTCAAAAGAAAAAAGTTATCGACTTTTCTTTGTATTGTGTACTTTTATGAGTGTCTGGGCTATTGGTTTTGCTCTGGCTGTTTCGGCTCCGGATCATGAGACCTGTTTATTCTGGCGGCGGGTTTCGGCATTGGGCTGGGGAACCTTTCCAGGAATTCTCCTGCATTATTTGTTAATTCTGACCCACCGGAATAAGTTGTTAAAACAGGGGTGGCTTTATTTTCTGATCTATATACCGGCGGCAGTGATAATTTACGTTTTTGCGCTGTCCCGGAACTTAGCCATTATTCAGTATAACTTAGTAAGTACGTCCTTTGGCTGGATCAATCATTTGGGAAATAATGTCTGGGATCAGTTTTATAACCTATACTACTTTGGCTGCATCCTGGTGGGGCTGGTGCTATTAGCTGACTGGACAAAAAACACCCAAAATCAGCACAATAAAAAACAGGGACGATTTATCTTGCTGTGTTTTTTCGTTTCGCTTGGAGTAGGCATTATTTTAGAGGTGCTTAGTCAACTATTTTTGACCATCGCTGTTTTTCAGTTGATTCCAAATATCATGTACATCGTGACGCCTGGTATTTTTTATTCAATAAAAAAATACGGATGGGTCAAAATGAAGGCATTTAGCAAGGACGAAATAATTTTAAATACAGCTTCACGTAAAAAAATCTATGATTATCTGACCGGGGCCTTTATTGCGGGCAGCTTTTTAAATATCATTTCTCAGTATTTTTTGGAAAAACGCGGCGATCTCACGGTAATTTTGCAATTCAGCAGCCTGCTTTTGATTATTGGACTGGCCGTTCAGATCATTCAACGGATGGCGACAGTGAAGAAGTATCAGAATAAGATTATTCTGGCGATTCTGGTAGCTGTCATTCCGGTGATTACGCTCCGGTTTATCAGTTCAGCCAGTATGACAATCTGGGCATTTCCCTTTATCCTGATTTTGATTGCCCTTGTATTTAACAATCGTATTGCCATCGTCGGGATTACCGTATCAATATTTTTAACTCAGATTCTGGTTTTTATCATCAATCCCCAGGTGATTGTGAATATTGATAGCAAGGATCATATCGTTAGAATCGGTCTGTTTGGCATCGGGATTTGGGTCGCCTTTTTTGTCAACGATTTATACGTTAAGCGTTTGAAAGAGAATACTGAACAAATTAAGATTCAAAAAATGGTCGCCCAGGTATCCACCGATTTTTTGAATGTTAATAAAGAAAATTTTGATGTGATAACCGATAAATGGTTGGCTAAAAGCGGCGATATTTTTGACGTAGATCGGGCCTGCCGATGCTTTTTTAGTGAGGATAAAAAAAGGTTCAACTGCAAGAGTGAGTGGCGAAGAGAAGGACTTGGGTCTCACAAAAAAAAACATCAGGATATGGCCGTAGCGGATGCTCCGGACTGGATTAGTGAAATATTGGCCAATAAAGTCGCTTATCGTTTTGATA
The DNA here is from genome assembly GCF_047456275.1 of Acetobacterium carbinolicum. Lineage (GTDB taxonomy): Bacteria > Bacillota > Clostridia > Eubacteriales > Eubacteriaceae > Acetobacterium > Acetobacterium carbinolicum. The sequence continues at coordinate 3,724,925 of NZ_CP173357.1, read as the reverse complement.
AAGAAAATAAGCCGGGAGAAAAAAATGACGATGATCAGGATTTACACTATTGCAGCAATGTGACCATAGCCATCCCCATTGCCTACAAGGGCGATGTCCGGGGGTTTTTGGCCTTTAGTATCGATAAAGAAGAGAAAACGATTAGCAACAAGCATAAGGATCTACTGGAAATTATCGCCAATCTTTTAGCTGACGCGATGTTAAAGATTGAGTCAGAAAAAGAGATTGCCTATCTCGCCTACTATGATCAGCTAACGGGAAGGCCTAACCGGTTACTCTTTGGCGAACGTGTTGCAGAGCAAATTGAAATAGCCAAAAAAACAGAAGAAATGATCGGAATCATCTATTTGGATATTGATAGCTTTAAAACCGTCAATGATATCATGGGCCATGAGGGTAGCAGTGAACTTTTGGTTCAGGTTAGTCAGAAGTTGGTCCGATCAATAAAGCAAACCGATACGGTTTGTCGTTTTGAGGGAGACGGATTTTTAATCATGCTAAGTAATATTTCCCGCGAAAAGGAGGTCGTAAAGGTAACCAGCCGGATGACCGGTTTATTTAAGCATGCCTTTATTGTCAATGGCCAGGAATTCTATATCTCTGCTAATGCCGGTGTTGCGATTTATCCGAAGGATGGAGAAACGACGGAAGAATTGATAAAAAATGCCGATATTGCCATGTATAAGGCGAAAGAAAAGGGAAAAAATAATTATGTATTATGTTCATTACTGATTAAAGAAGAAGTGAAGTTAAGAAATAAGCTCACCAGCAATTTGTATCATGCCTTGGAAAATAAGGAATTGCAGGTTTACTATCAACCACAGGTTTGTTTGCAAACCGGAAAGATCGTCGCCGTCGAGGCATTGCTGAGATGGAATCATCCTGAATTGGGGATAATTCTACCCAAGGTGATCATTCCTCTGGCCGAACAAACGGGGCTAATTAATCCCATTGGCGAATGGGTGTTAAAAACAGCATGCAGTCAAAATAAAGCTTGGCAGGACAGTGGTCTGCCTCAGGTACGGATCGCTGTTAATATCTCAGCTAGCCAATTTGGAAATCCGATGCTGATTGGCATGATTAAAAAGATACTAAAAAAAGCCGATTTAAAACCGAAGCATCTGGAATTGGAGCTGACCGAAAACATTGCCATCAACAAATCCAGCTATGTTATTTGTATATTAAGCGAGCTAAAAAAGCTGGGGGTATATCTTTCCATTGATGATTTCGGCACCGAATACTCATCTCTGAGCCGATTAAAAGGACTGCCTGTTGACCAGCTGAAAATTGATAAGCAGTTTATTGATGGCGTCGTCGGAAATGAAAAAGATCAGGCGATCGTCAATACAATTATCCAGCTGGCTAAAAATCTGGGAATAAATGTAATTGCCGAAGGAGCTGAAACCGAAGAACAGGTTAATTTTCTAAAAGAAAATCAGTGTGACACGATACAGGGATTCTATTACTATCATCCATTGCCGGCAGATGAGATGGCAGCGGTGCTGCGACAAAATGGATCGACATCCTGATTAAGGCATCAGGATGTCGGTTTATTCAGTTTAACTGATTTTCTTCCAAGGCCAGTTTGGCGGCCGGGAAGGGCTCCAGAGCTCGGCTTAAGATGCCCTGTACATAGGCAATCAGCATCCCGTAGTTGGTGATGTGAACCCCTTTATTTCTGGCGGTGTGAACCCGGTACTGCATTTCCCGGCGGTTGAGCATACAGCCGCCGCAGTGGACAATAACCGCATATTCGCCAATATCCTTGGGATAATGAGCGCCCGAAGCCCAGTGAAATTCAATATCACAGCCGGTAATCTGGCGGATCCAGCGAGGGATTTTGACCTTGCCAATATCATCGGCCTGGCGGTGATGGGTACAGCCTTCGACGATCAGCACCTTATCCCCGGGGGCTAATTGCTCAATCCGTTTGATCCCCTTAACCATTTCGGCCAGATCCGTTTTTTGGCGGGCAAACAGGATCGAAAAGGAGGTCAGCGGTATATCGGTTGGGGTGTCGGCCGAGACCTTCAGAAAGGCCTGGGAATCAGTGATGACAAGGGCTGGAGGCTTAGCCAGGTTTTCCAGGGTGTGTTTTAGCTCGTGTTCCTTGGTGATCATGGCCACCGCATCTTTTTCAAGGATGTCCCGGATGGTTTGCTGCTGGGGCAGAATCAGTCGGCCTTTGGGAGCGGATTTGTCGATCGGGGTAACCAGTACCACCATATCACCAGATTCGATCAGATCCCCAACCAGCGCTGGTTCGACATCTTCATAGTTGGCGTGGTCGATGATCATTTGCTTAACGGCTTTAATCCCACTACCATTATAAACACTGGTAAAGGATAAGGGGATTTTAAGTGTTTTTTTCAAAGCTTCAATTTCTTCAGGAGCTGGACAACCCTTATCGGCTTTATTAAGCACAAAAACGCTGGGGATTTTTCGCTTAATTAACTGGTCAATAAATTCTTCTTCAAATTCAGTAATGCCGGTTTCAATATCAGCGACCACAATGGCAAAATGACATTTCCTGAGCACCTCGTAGGTTTTTTCAATTCGCAACATCCCCAGTTCTCCGGTGTCATCCAGACCGGCGGTGTCAATAAAGACGACCGGGCCAATCGGCAGCAGTTCCATGGTTTTGTAAACCGGGTCAGTGGTGGTTCCGGCCACATCCGAAATAACCGCCACCGATTGGTCGGTGAGGGCATTGATCAGCGAAGACTTTCCAGCATTTCGTTTGCCAAAAAGACCAATCGCCATCCGGCTGGACATGGGGGTTTCATTCATGCTATTCACATTCATAACTTTTTATTTCCTTTCGATCAGTGCTTTTTATCTGTATTGGGTGAGGTCAGTCGTTCCGGTTTTAAAAGGGCCTCGAGTTCAGCTGCGGTCATCCAATTTTTTTCAAGGATAATATCGCGAATGGATTGTCCCGTTTCTTTTAATATCAGGGCCGCTTCGGTGCCCTTGTCATACCCGAGAATGGGCGTGAGGGCAGTGAGCATCACGGTACTGTTTTCCAGATGTTCCCGACAGGTTTGCGTGTTGGCGGTGATTCCCTCAATGCAGCGTTTAATAAAGATCGGCAGGGTGTGATCGAGCAGATTAAGTTCTTCAAACAGATTTTTGGCAATCACTGGCAGGAAGGCATTGAGTTCTAATTGCCCCGACATGGCGGCCAGAGTAATCGCGGTGTCATTGGCGATAATCTGAAAGGCCACCTGATTGACAGCCTCAGGAATGACCGGATTGACCTTTCCCGGCATAATTGAAGACCCGGCCTGCGCTGCGGGTAAGGTGATTTCACCAATGCCGGTGTAAGGGCCCGAGGAAAGCAGTCGCAGATCATTGGCAATTTTGGACAGGTTGACGGCGGCGGTTTTTAACAGGCCGGAAACTTCCACAAAGACATCGCAGTTCTGGGTCGGATCCATCATGTAATCGGTCCGGGCCAGGCTGATGCCGGTGAGATCCCGGAGTTTTTCAATCATCGTAAAGATGTAAGAACGGGGCGCATTTAATCCGGTGCCTACGGCAGTACCACCGATGTTTACCTGCCTGAGTCGTTCTTCGGCTTTGTAAAGTCGCCAGCGATCCCGGGAAATAGCCTGAGCCCAGGCGCCAAACTCCTGGCCCAGGGTTACCGGTACCGCATCCTGAAGCTGAGTCCGTCCGGCTTTGATGACCCGGGAGAATTCTTCTTCTTTTTCCTGGAGCGCTGATTGCAGGTTGGCAAAGGATTCAGTTACCGGCTTTAACAGTCGGATGGCGGCAATCCGTACCGCCGTTGGAAAGACATCATTGGTGGATTGGTGAAGATTGACATGATCCAGGGGATGAATCAAATGATAATCCCCTTTTTGTCCGCCCAGGCGCTCAATAGCCCGGTTGGCAATCACCTCGTTGACATTCATATTGGCAGAGGTGCCGGCGCCCCCCTGCATACAATCCACGACAAACTGGCTTCGCAGCGCGCCGGTTAGGATCTCGTCACAGGCTGCCGTGATGGCTTCGCCCTTTTTTGCATCCAGGGCACCAATGCTAATATTGGTAAGGGCTGCCGCTTTCTTGATCACCACCAGGGCTTCCACTAACTCTTTATGAATGGGAATGCCGGTGATAGAAAAATTTTCCCGGGCCCGAACGGTATGGATGCCGTAGTAAGCATCAACGGGCACGTCCCGTTGGCCCAATAAATCGTGTTCTGTTCGCATCTTTTTCCTCATTTCAACAAAATCAAAGATAAAAAAACTCTCTTTCCGAAAAAAGGACGGAAAGAGAGCGTAATAGCATTAGGATGTTTATTAAAATAAAATATAAAAAATATTAAATCAAATAAACTTGCCAATTTCGCACCTTTCCGGTCAGAAAAATCTTTTCGGTCAGGATAATAGCAACAATATAACGTTTTCAGTTTAATAAGGCAATCTTAGCATTGTTTGGTGGGTTTGTCAAAGTCGGGTTAGGGTATTATTTTGCAATAGCGACAGCGGTGTTTTTTTCTTAAAATTAACAATCTTTTTTCTTGACTATTTAAGCAGGTTTAACTAACATAGAGTTTAACGAGTTTGTAATAAACATTTAATCAACACAATATAAATCGGGAGGCCTGCAATGAGTGAATTAGAGACAACAACATACCCATGGGCGCTTTTTAATCTGGAACAGAGTGTCTATGGTGTGTCCAGTCAGTACATTCAATCCATTTTTATTATCGAAAATTTAATTCGGATGCCAGGTATGTCCGACTACATGAAGGGAGCAGTTAATTTACGGGGGAGAATTGTACCAATTATTGATACCCGGAAATTTTACGGTCTGCCGACAGTAGAAGAGGAAATTGCAAAATTAAAAATGCTAATGAAAACCCGAAAGGAAGATCATATCAACTGGCTTAATGAACTGGAAAACTCCGTTTTGGAAAAGCGTGAGTTTAAGCTAACCACAGATCCGCATGCCTGTGCCTTTGGCAAATGGTATGATCACTTCGAAACGAATGACCTGACCTTAAATCATTTGTTGAAAAAATTTGACGCGCCACATAAACAAATACATGCCGTGGGGGTTGAGGTTCGAAACCTTGTTGATAAGGGCGAATATGACAAAGCTTCGGAAACCATTAACAAAGCCAAAAACCGCGAATTAAAAAAAATGATTAACCTTTTTAATTCGTTATGTAGGGAATATTCAGATACCAAACGGGAAGTTGTCATTGTTCTTGAAGATTCCACAGGTAGCAAAGAAATCGGACTGACTGTAGATGAGGTATTTGCTATCGAACCGATTGAAGAAGATCGGGAAACCACCTTGGATTCGGTGACCCATCAATCTCACGAAAGTTTATTTTTAGGGAAGCGTTCCAAGGACGGCTCGCCAGTATTTATTTTAGATGAGCAATATTTCCTGAACTTATAAAAGTTCAGCTAAAAACCGTAATCTTAGAGTTAATGCTTAAAAAAAGACGTGCTAAAATATAATTACAAAAAAAAGAAGGTGAGGAAAACGCGCCTTCTTTTTTTTGTGTTTAATAAATCGAGAAAGGATAACAGTCTTTAAAATTAAGAAGGTTTAAGAGACGTATAATCACTTGGAAGGGCCGTGCTTATTTAGCAGCGAAGAAAAAAAGTGTGATTTAGTAAAAAAAACGGGTAAATACTTTATAAATCAGAGAGGAGGATTTGTAGATGAACTATCAAATCATTAGAGAATTTCCCCATCCTATGATGGAAAAAGGAAAGAGGCCGGTTATTTCCATCTATGTGGAAACAAACATAAAGAAACCGGATCGTCTGGAAAATCCCATCCGTTTTAAAAATCTCGTCAAAGAAGTCCAGGCTTCGTTAAAAGACAAGGAATTCAAAGGATTTAAAGAGTTGTTTTTGCTGTTTAAAGAAATGGAGGAGGATGCATTGTTCTGGGAAGGTGCCACTGAAAGTTTGGCAATTCTGGGTGATGAAGAAGAATGCATTGTCTATAAGCTGCCAGTAAAAACAAAAAGCCTGGCAATAGTGTCAGACAGCTATTATATAAAACCGATCTTAAGGAGTTTTCAATCTTATGGTCATTATCACGTGTTAGGACTCAATCGGGATAATTTTATCCTCTATGAAGCTGATCGCTATGGAATCCATGAAATACCGGTGGCAGAACAAGACTCAACCATGGAAGGGGTTTTGGGAACTGAAAAAACCGCTCCTCATCTTTCCGTGGCCAGTATTGGTGGAGACCAAGCGATGTATCATGGCCATGGCGGTGCCAAAGATGAGCGGAAGGTTGATCAGGAAAAATTTTTCCGTTATGTTGATGCCTTTATTCTAGAACAGTATTCCCATACATATAAGATACCACTGATCCTGGTGGGGTTAGATGAACATCAGGGTGAATTCAGAAAGCTGTCAAAGAATAATTATCTGATTGATCACGGGATAAAAATTGATGGCGTGTCACTGGATAAAAAGAGTTTTCAAGAAAAAATCCAAAGCGTGATGAAGGAACTGTTTAAAAAGGAATTAAAAGAACGAATGGACATTTTTACCGAAGCTCACGCCAAGGACTTGGGGTCCGATGATTTGGTCCAAATTGGTAGAGCCATTGCCGAAGGTCGGGTCGCGACCCTATACCTGGAGGAAAACACCGTTCATCCGGGACTTTTTGATCCCAATCAGGGCACTATCGTCCAGGGCAAAATTGAGAACCCCCGAGTCGGGGATGTCTACGATGACATGGCTGAGGTGGTTCTGAGCCGGGGCGGTGAGGTGTTGATTTTAGAAAAGGAAGAGATGCCAACCCAAAGCGATCTTGCTGCGGTATATAGGTACTAACTACCAGGTAAGGAATAAAACCGAGGATTAACCCCTAGAATTTAAAGGGGTTAATCCTTGTTGTTTTTCCAGACTTAGATGGATTTTGTAGTATAATAAAGATAAATTTTTAAGGAAACTTAATTTGGTTTAATGATCGATTCAAAAGAACAAAAATAAGAGAAAAGAGAAGGTAACGTCATGAGTAACGAATATAAAACAAAAATAGGCGCCCTGGTAGACAGTATTTCAGAGAGTTATAAAAAGGAATGTTATATAGCGCCCCATGATTTAGGCTTTTTACCCAACCGAAGTGTGATTATCGATACAACAAAAGCGTTGCGGCAGCTTGTTTTCCCCAGTTATTTTGGCAGAACTAATTTTCGCAGAGAAATACAGGATTATCACATTGGAGAGTTATTGGTCTGTATTATTGAAAGTCTGACCAAACAGTTTGCCCTGGCACTTAAGCATCAGGCCGGGGGAGCAGAAAATCGGGATGAAGAACATTATCGACTGGAAGCGGAAAGAATCTGCTACGAATTTATGAGCAAAATCCCTCAGATCCGGGAGTTTCTGGCAACCGATGTGATTGCCGCCTTTGATGGAGATCCTGCTGCAAAGAGTAAAGATGAAATTGTGTTTTGTTATCCGGGCGTTTTTGCTATCAGCATTCACCGCCTCGCTCATGAACTTTACAAACTCTCGGTGCCACTGATCCCCAGAATTATGAGTGAATACGCTCATAATATTACTGGTATTGACATCCATCCCGGGGCCACCATCGGTAAGTATTTTTTCATTGATCATGGCACTGGCGTGGTTATTGGGGAAACCGCCATTATTGGTGAGCATGTAAAAATTTATCAGGGTGTGACCCTGGGGGCACTCTCAACCCGAGGTGGACAAAAATTAAGAGGGGTGCGACGCCATCCCTGTCTGGAAGATGAGGTGACCGTTTACTCAGGGGCCTCCATTTTGGGGGGCGAGACGGTTGTTGGAAAAGGGGTTGTCATTGGCAGTAATGTATTTATTACAAAATCAGTGCTGGAAGGGACAAAGGTTAGCATAAAAACACCAGAACTCCATTTTTCTGGACATGAAACAAAGGAACAGTCCATGGCAGCCTTTGATTGGGTAATTTAAATCATCACAGGCATAACTAAAAAGTGGTACTGTTGGCGTGTTTTAATCCACTTACCTTAGAATAAAAGCACATTAAAAAAGTTTCAAAATCTAATTGGATTTTGAAACTTTTTTAAGTCACCGTTTAAGCGTGGGGAGACGGGGTAAATTAAGAATATTAGTTTGAACTGAAAAAAACAAGCATCATTATGATAAAATGAAATAAATAGTTATCAAGGAATCAATCAAAAAAAGTTTAGGGGGGAACAATGAGCACAAAGATATTGATTGTGGATGATTCAACCACGGATCGGCTGATTATCAGCACCATGTTAGCGGATTATCATACGCTGACCGCCTGTGATGGCTTGGATGCCATGGCGTTGATTGAAAAAAACCCGGATATCGATCTGGTGATTCTTGATTTAAACATGCCCAGAATGAATGGTTTTGAGGTGCTAGAAGCAATGCAGGAAAATCCGGAGTTTCGAAAGATCCGCACCATTATTCTGACAAACTATGACGAGATTGACAATGAGGTCAAAGGTCTGGAATTAGGGGCGGTTGACTATATCAGAAAACCACTCAATATTCAGTCGCTGCTGATTCGGATTAATATTCATATCAAATTAAAACAGGTTCAAAAAATGATTGAGCAGGATAATGAGCGGCTGGATGCCATGGTTTTAAAGAAAACCAGAGAGGTGGCAGCGACTCGGGATATTACCATCCAGGCCCTGGTTGGGCTACTGGAAGTTCGCAATGTTGAATCATCCAGACATACGATAAGAACCCAATTGATTATGAAAATTCTTTGTGACCATTTAAAAACGAAGGATAAATACAAAGACATCCTTACCGAAGCCTATGTCAAGGAGCTGGTAACCACCACGCCTCTCCATGATATCGGCAAGGTAGGTATTCCCGATAATATTTTATTAAAACCCGGAAGGCTCACGGATGATGAGTTTACGATCATGAAAAAACATGTGAACTATGGAGTCAACGCGCTGCAAAACGAAATCTATTGTGATGAAGACGTTCCCAGCTTTATCAAAACGGCGATGGAAATTGTCGGTGCGCATCATGAAAAATATGACGGAACTGGTTATCCCAATGGGTTATTGGGGGGTGCGATTCCTCTGCCGGGACGTCTGATGGCTATTATTGATGTTTATGATGCCCTGACCAGCAAACGAATTTATAAACCGGCTTATGATTTTGACTACAGCATTGATTTGATCATAAGCGAAAGTGGCAAGCATTTTGATCCTGATATCGTGGTGGGATTTTTGGAAATTAAAGAGCAGGTAGCTGAGATTTCCCGTAAATTTATACAGGAGATCCATGAAGTGGAGACATTGTGATGAAAAGATTGGGTCGCTTAATCATGTTACTTATCTTGATTATCGGTTTCCCTTCTTTTTGTTATGCCCGTGATGATAGCATCGATTGGACAGCAGAAGAGCTGGCCTTTATGGAGGAGCATCCGGTGATCCGCCTGGGCGTTGATCCGATGTTTGTGCCCTTTGAATTTTTTGATAACGATGGCACCTATCAGGGTATTACCTCAGATTATCTTGAAATAATCAGCGAAAAAACAGGCTTAGAGATGCAAGTGATTAAAGGGCTGACCTGGACCGAAGCTTATGAAAAAGCCCTTCATGGTGAGGTCGATATGCTTCCGGCGATTTCTAAAACGTCGGCCAGAGAACAGTATTTTTTATTTTCAGAACCGTATTATTATTTTAAACGGGTTATTGTTATCAGAGAGTCGACCGAAAATATCAGTAGTATTGAAGATTTATATCGGCAAACGGTGGCAGTTCAAAAGAATAGCTCCCATCACAGCTATCTGGCCGAGTACCCGCAGATTAATCTAAGCCTGTACGATTCCGTTGAAGCGGCCCTAACCGCCGTTGCCAACGGCACAGAAACGGCTTTTATGGGGAATCTGGCGACCACCAACTACCTTATTAATTCAACCGGTTTGA